>CAITOD010000189.1 GCA_903893935.1 uncultured Sphingomonadales bacterium | reverse complement strand
GGTCTTGCCGTTGAGCCCGACGTTTTCGCCGATGCCGCGCACTTTGCCCCAATAGGTGCCGATGCCGCCGCCGCGCGCGGCGAGCCAGACGTTTTCGTTCCAGGTGCCGACAATGCCTTCAAGGCTGTCTTCGACCGAATTGAGATAGCACGAGATCGGCAGCCCGCGCCCGGTGCCGCCGTTCGACAGCACCGGCGTCGCCGGCATGAACCACAGGCGCGAGATATAGTCGTAGAGCCGCTGCGCGTGGCCGGCATCGCTGGCATAGGCATCGGCGACGCGCGCGAACAGATCCTGATAGCTTTCGCCGGGCAGCAGATAGCGATCGTCGAGCGTGTCTTTGCCGAACACGGTGAGCAGCGCATCGCGCGCGGGATCGGTGCGGATGTCGTAGCGGCGCGCGTTGACCGTTTTGGAATCGGTTTCGTTCAGCCGCGCGGGCGCAGTCACCAGCGCCGCCGTACCCAGATCCTTTGTCATAAGCCCGAGTGCCTGTTGTGCGCCCGGTGCGTCGAGCCCGGGGCTGTCTTGTACCGTTTCGCTGTCACCGCTTCTGAAATCCACGTCAAAATCCCCGAATATGTTCATGCCGGTCCCGCAAGGGGCGCCTGTCGATCCGCACGCCGAAAAGGCGTGCGGCGCTCAAATAATGCGACTCACCAGCACAGCTCCGCTATAGCACTCGCCGGAACAAACCGTGAATCAATTTGCCCTGCCCGCCCCTGGGCCCAGCGCAACCGACAGCGTGTGGCGCCGGCACTGCTTTGCCGCCACCACGGCGCGCTGTGCCGGCGCGCCCTGTCATTCGCAAACTAGGTCTAGAGGTCCCCGGTCACTGCAACCACTACCTATAGTGCCGCATCGCGAAAATGAGACAAGGGGGTAAAGCGCGCAGGTCCGATTCGGTTCGTCGCACACACGATTCGTTTCATCGTGATGACAGTCATTGTGCAGTGCAGCGACGCGTGGACCAAGCCCGGTTTCAAGCACCAATCGGGGCATGGTAAACAAATTTTCAACGCGCTTCACGATCCTGTGGACAATGGCGCTGTCCAGACCCACCTGAGGGCTTATCCACACCTGGCCCGATGCCGGGTCAGATATGGGGGCAAACGCATCGTGTTCAATCTGGTGTCACTGATCCTGAGCGGGCTGTTCGTCGGATTTCTGGCGCGCTGGCTCTATCCTGCCAGCGTGCACATGTCGCTGGCCTATACGATCGTGCTGGGCATCGGCGGATCGCTGGTCGCAGGGCTTGCTGCAAGCTGGCGCGATGGCCGCCCGTGGAGCGAAGGGTTCAGCCGCGCAGGCTGCATCGCCTCGGTGCTGGGCGCGATGCTGCTGATTTTCATCGGCCGGCACCTCTGACCCAAAATCCTCCCCGGCACGGGGAGGATTTTGGTCAGGGGACGAGGATTGTGTCGCGCGCGGCGGGGTGGGTGGCTGGGTAGTCCTGATTGTAGTGCAGGCCGCGGCTTTCGCGGCGCGCGCGCGCGCTTTTGACGATCAGTTCGGCGGTCTGCAGCAAGTTGCGCAGTTCGATCAGATCGGCGGTGACGCGGAAATTACCGTAATATTCGTTCACTTCGTTCTTGAGCAGCTTGATGCGGTGCGCCGCGCGTTCGAGCCGCTTGCTGGTGCGCACGATGCCGACATAGTTCCACATGAACCGGCGCAGCTCGGTCCAGTTCTGCTTGATCACCACTTCCTCGTCCGAATTGGTCACGCGGCTTTCGTCCCACGGGCGGATCGCCGGCGGCGGCGCGAAATCACCCTGGCGCGCGAGGATGTCGCGCGCCGAGGCATCGCCGAACACGAAGCATTCGAGCAGGCTGTTCGAAGCCAGCCGGTTGGCGCCGTGCAGCCCGCTTTCCGAACATTCGCCAATCGCATAGAGCCCGGCGAGATCGGTGCGTCCGGCCTGATCGACCAGCACGCCACCGCAGGTATAGTGCTGCGCGGGCACCACCGGGATCGGCTGGCGCGTCATGTCGATGTCGAGCGCCAGCAGCCGTTCGTGGAT
>CAITOD010000188.1 GCA_903893935.1 uncultured Sphingomonadales bacterium | reverse complement strand
TGCCCATTCCGCATCTGACAAATCCCCACGACCCATGACCACTCCCCAAAGAGCGGCCTTGAATCAGAACTCGACGCGTTTGGGAATCCCTCTTTTGTCAACGCGGCCTAGGGTATCGGCCGGATGCATTCAATGCGCATGGCCGGGGCGTTGCGGAATGCGCCAGAGGGCAAGCGCAAACAGCGCGACAAGCGCATACGTGGCATAGTCGCGACCCAGCCCCAGCCCGCCTTCGACCAGCGGCTTGTCGAGGAAATCGCCCAGCGTCGCACCCAGCGGACGGGTGAGGATGAACGCGGCCCAGAACAGCAGCACCGGGCTGATCCGGGTGCGCCACCACAGCAGCGTGACCACCGCGAGGCTCGCGCCGAACACCAGCGCGCCGCCGGCAAAGCCCAGCCCGCCGTCATCGGCCGCCCAGTCGCCAAGCGCGGTGCCCAGCGTTTGTGACAGCGTGATGGTCAGCCAGTAGAAACTTTCCGCTTTGGCGTCGGTGACGCTCGACACGTCGACGGTGCCCAGCGCCAAGCGCCACACCGCGAGCGAGGCGAGCACGCTTGCCAGCAGCACGGCCGCCCCTCCGGCATAGCCGATGCCGAGCGACCGGTCGAAAAAATCGGCCATCGCGGTGCCCGCCGTGGTCGAGGCAAGGATGGTTGCCCAATAGAGCGCGGGATAAAAGCGTCGGCTGCGGATATGCAGCGCCGCCAGCAGCACCAGTGGCAGCGCGAACAGCGCAATGCCTGCAAGATAGCCCATCCTGAATTGCTGGGTGAACAGGTCGGCTGCGGTTTCGCCGAGCGTCGTGGCGAATATCTTGATCACCCAGAAGCCCGCCGTGACAGCGGGCACTTTGGCGAATGCGGTTTCCGTTTTGGAGGCCATGTCAAAGATCCAGCTTGAGCGAGGTGTAAAAGATGGTCTGTTTGCGGTTCAACCCCTGGCCAACCGCGCCGAGCAGCGAAAATGGTCCTTTGATATGGATTTGCGTGCCAAGATTGACCCCGGTGAGCGCGCGATCGGTAATCGAATCCGCGCCCTGGCCATAATATTCAAGGCCGAGCGAAAAGCCGGGGTGAACCAGCCGGGTCAGCACCGCGCCCTGTTGCCAGTAATTGCGATTGCCGGCGCCGGGGTTGAGCGTATAGCCGCCTCCGCCAAACAGGCTCCACGCGCCCCAGTCGCGTTCGGCCCACACCGGCAGCAGCACCTGGGTCCGCGCGGAGCCATGCGCGATCGGCAGAATGACACGCGGGAACACCGACACGTCGAGCGGCAGCGGGCCACCGGTCTGGTGCAGGAACTTTGCCTTGACCGCGAGTTCGATATCGCCCGAGCCGAACGGCTGGCCGGTCTGGATTTGCAGCGGCACGGTCGCGGTCAGCTGGATATCTTTGGTCGGGCCATAATTCGCGTCCACGCCGAATTGCAGTGTCCGGCCATCCGGCTCGATCGTGCCGCCGGCATAATTGTAGATTTCCCAATGCCCCGTGTCAGTCGGTTCGGGATCGTCGGTCACATAAGGCGGGCCGGCATGCGCGGGCAGGGGCAGTGCGACCGCGACTGTCAGTGCGATCCATAGACGCGCAGCCGGTCGGGATGGCGAAAGCAAGCGAGGCTCCTGGCAAGCAAAGACGGACCTTGCGCACGCTGGTCGCGCCCGGTCCCGTTACATCCAATCGACCGGCCGTGTGCCACCAATGTTGGCGCCGGTCGAGGTGGCGCGCTGTTCGTGGATGATCAGTCTGGCGGTCAGTCGCACGCCACTTCGGGCCGCGGTCTCGATCTGGCTGGCCGTGATCGGCGCAAGCGGCACTTTGAACCGCTGCGCATAAGCCCCGTCGGCATTGCGCCAGCTGAGATAGACAAACCGGTCGGCCGCCGGTCCATGTGCGAAGCGGCCGTGCAGCGCGGGCCGGCCGTTCTTGCCCGTTTTGCAGTCGGCCGTGAAATCGAACACCGTGCCATCCGCGTCTGCATATCCGGGGAGCAGGCCATTGGCCTTGTCCTGCAGCCCGAAATCGGCCGGTCCCCCGGTCCAGTGGACCGGGGGACCGCCCTGATAGATCAGCCGCAAGTGGATCATGGTCATCGCAGGAATGGTAACACGGATGGCCGAACGCATGCGACACCGATACATCGACCCTGGCCTCGATGGGCAGCCGCATGTCGCCATCGCTGCGCTGGCCTAAATTTGTCCGGATGCCTTGCTCGTGAACCTTTCGCGCCATAGTAGAGGCGGCGCATGGCCAGAATTGCTCAACACACGGTTGCTTCGCTGCT
>CAITOD010000187.1 GCA_903893935.1 uncultured Sphingomonadales bacterium | reverse complement strand
GCAGGCCGGACCTTTGGGAACGCCACGCCGGCGTTCGGGTCCAGTCTGCCTCTGGTGCGCAGCGTGGAACGACGGACGAGAAAAATGAACCTGATTCAGCAGCTTGAAGCTGAAGCCATTGCCGAGTTCAAGGCCAAGAAGGAAATCCCGGCATTCCGCGCCGGCGACACCGTGCGCGTTGGCGTGCGCGTGGTCGAAGGCGAGCGCACCCGCGTCCAGGCCTATGAAGGCGTGGTGATCGCGCGGTCGAACCGCGGCCTCGGCTCGAACTTCACCGTTCGCAAGATTTCGTTCGGCGAAGGCGTGGAACGCGTGTTCCCGCTCTATTCGCCCAACATCGATTCGATCACGGTCGTGCGTCGCGGTGTCGTGCGGCGCGCCAAGCTCTATTATCTGCGCGGTCGTCGCGGCAAATCGGCGCGGATTGCCGAACGTCGCGACATTCGTCCCGGCGCCGCAGGCTGACCAGGACGGGCCTTTCGCAAGGCCCAGGCCCATCCACGGACCATTCGTGAAAAGGCGTCCTGGCTTCCTGGCCGGGGCGCTTTTTTGCTGTCTGCCCGTTTCGAGTTTACGACCACCATGCGCTTCGCCTGCTGTCTTTTCATTGTTGCCGCGCTGATTGGAAGCTTTGCAGCCACGCCAATCGCCGCCCGGGAGACCACTGTGACCGAGCCCGCCGCCCCCGCCACGCTGTCGCTCGAGCGTGTGTTCGCGAGCCCCGGGATTGCGGGCGCGGTGCCGCGCGGCGTGCGGCTGTCGCCCGATGGCCGGTTCCTCACGCTGCTGCGCAACCGTGCCGACGATCGCGAACGCTATGACTTGTGGGGATTCGACCGGCACACCGGGCATTGGCGCATGCTGGTCGATTCTACCCGGCTGTCGGCCGGCGGCGCAATTTCGCAGGCAGCGCTGATGCAGCGCGAACGCCAGCGCATCGGCGGGCTGAAAGGCATTGTCAGCTACGACTGGTCGGCGGATTCGCAAAGCGTGCTGGTTCCGCTCGATGGCCAATTGTTCCTCGCGCATGTGGCGGGCAAAGCAGCGGGCGAGGTCGAGGCGGTGGCCGCTGCGCAAGGCGGGGAAGTGCTCAACCCCGGCTTGGGGCCAAAGGGCGCGCATGTGGCTTTCGTGCGCGACCGCCGGCTGTGGGTCGCAGCACTGGCGGGCACCGCGCAAGCGGTCACCCCGGCCGAAACCAATGCTGACGTGCATTGGGGCGAAGCCGAATTCATCGCGCAGGAAGAGCTGGGGCGTTTCGCCGGATACTGGTGGTCGCCCGATGAAAGCCGGATCGCGGTCGAGCGTTTCGACGAAAGCGGCGTCGGCCTGGTCACCCGCGCGGCGATCGGCGCGGGTGCGACCAGCATCACGCAGCAGCGCTATCCGGCCGCGGGCTCTGCCAATGCCATGGTGTCGCTGGCGATCACGGGTATCGACGGGCAGGGGCGGGTCGAGGTCGATCTCGGGCCCGACAAGGACATCTATGTCGCGCGCGTCGACTGGGCGCCCGATGGCAAGACGCTCTATGTGCAGCGGTTGACCCGCGCGCAGGACCGGCTCGATCTGCTCGCGGTCGATCCCGCCACCGGTGTCTCGCACGTGGTGTTTTCCGAAACCGCGCGTGCAAACAGCTGGATCACGGTGTCGAACGCCTATCGCTTCCTCGCCGATGGCAGCCTGATCTGGTGGTCCGAACGCGATGGCCACGGCCATCTCTACCATCTCCAGCGCGGTGCCTGGCGCCAGCTCACGCATGGCGACTGGACGGTGACCGGTCTGGTTTCGGTCGATGAGAAGTCCGGCCGCGTGATCCTGACCGGCAACCGCGACGATGTCCTCGCGGGCCAGATCTATGCGCTCGATCTCGCGCATCCCGACCGGCTGACTCCGCTCGGCGATCCGGCCTATGACAATGCGGCGAGCGCCGACAGCAAAGGCCAGACGCTGATCGTGACGCGCAGCGGCGAGGCGCAGCCGCCGCAATCCTACCTCGCCGATACCGGCGGCAAGCGGCTCGCGTGGATCGAGGAAAACCGCGTCGAAGGCGCGCACCCATATGCGCCCTATCTCGCCGCGCATCGCCCGGCGCAATTCGGCACGATCAAGGCGGCCGACGGCTCGGACTTGCACTGGATGATGATCACCCCGG
>CAITOD010000186.1 GCA_903893935.1 uncultured Sphingomonadales bacterium | reverse complement strand
GCAAACCGAAGCACGCCCATCGCCGGTTCGAGGCCGGCGCAAAAATAGTCCGCCCAAGCGGCTTGCCATCACCGGGCCCGCTCCGAATACGCCCGCTCTCCGGTCGGGACGTAGCGCAGCCTGGTAGCGCATCACACTGGGGGTGTGGGGGTCGGAGGTTCGAATCCTCTCGTCCCGACCAATTGTTCGCTTCCCGCTTTGCGGTTCCCATGCTCCCTGCGGTTCCCATGCTCCTTGCGGTTCATTGCAGCGCAACCTGCTGTCTCGCACTATCATCCCCGGCAGAAAGGACCTCGCGCGCAGTCGTTGGCTGCGATGGTCGCGAGCCAGCCCGGGAGACCATTTATGATGAAATCGACCCTGTTTTTTGCTCTGGCGGCGTTGACTGCGGCGCCGGGCGCATTTGCGCAAACCGCAACCGAGCCGTCGACCACCGCGCCCGATAAAGCCGGCGAACACAAGCACGGCGGCGGCCCGCGCGGCTTCGATGCGATGGATGCCGACCACGACGGCTTTGTCACGCTCGACGAATGGAAAGCCGCCGGGCGCCGCGAAGAACGCTTTTACCAGATCGACACCGCGCACACCGGCAAGATCACCCGCGAACAATTGCGCGCATTCCGCGAGAAAATGATGGCCGAGCACCCGCACGCCGGCGGCGCCGCCAACGGTGCGCCACCCGAAGCACAGTAGGCCGCAACGCAGCAAGGCCGGTGCCATTCGCTCGATCGCATGAAGCCCCTCCCCCTTGGGGGGAGGGCCTTTATCGCCTTCGCAATCGGGCTTGCATTGCGGCGAAAAATCTCCGAACATGATAACAAATGTTATGAAAGCGGCGCATGGTTCCTGATGCAGCCGCGCGGAGAGGGCAATGGCTGAAAGCGATCCGGGCGGGTTCCCGCAAGACCCCAATTATCTGGGACTGAACACCCCGCAGCGCGCCGAATATGCGGTCGACGATTTGCCGGTGACCGGGACCATTCCGCCCGATGTCAATGGCACGTTCTTTCGCGCGGTGCCCGATCCGGCGTTCCCCCCGTTCATGCCCGATGCGGGCGCCATCCTGTCGGCCGACGGGATGATTTCGGCAATCCGCTTTGCCGGCGGCAAAGCCTCGACCGCGATCCGCTACGTCGGCACCGCGCGCCACCGCGCCGAACAGGCGGCGGGCCGCGCGCTGTTCGGCAAGTACCGCAACCCCTTTACCGACCGGCCCGAAGCCGCCGGCATCGACCGCACGGTCGCCAACACCACCCCGGTTTGGCACGCCGGGCGCCTGCTGCTGACCAAGGAAGACGGGCGGCCATACGAAGTCGATCCCGCCACGCTCGAAACGCTGGGGCGATACGATTTTGGCGGCGCGCTGCGCTCCGAAACCTTTACCGCGCATGTTCGCGTCGATCCGGTGACCGGCGAAATGTTTGCCTTCGGCTATGAAGCAGCAGGGCTTGCCAGCACCACTGTCGCCTATCTGATCATCGACCGCGAAGGCGCGCTGGTGCGCGAACAATGGTTCGAAGCGCCCTATTGCGCGATGATGCACGATTTCGCGATCACCGAAAACCATGTGCTGTTTCCGATCTATCCGACCATTGCCGAACTCGACCGGCTGAAAGCGGGCGGCGACCACTGGGTCCACGATCAGGATCGCGACAGCTGGCTGGGCGTGCTGCCGCGTTATGGCGATGTCGCCGATATACGCTGGTTTCGCGGCCCCAAAGGCGTGTCGTGCTATCACATGATGAACGCCTTTGAAGACGCTGCGGGCCTTATCCATTTCGACCAATGCCTGTCGGATTCGAACGCCTTTCCGTTCATTCGCGCGGCATCGGGGATTGCCATTGCGCAGCAGGATCTGAACGGGCGGCTCGAACGCTGGAGCGTC
>CAITOD010000185.1 GCA_903893935.1 uncultured Sphingomonadales bacterium | reverse complement strand
GACGATCACCACGATCTGCGGCAGCACCTGATAATCGAGCTGCTGCTCCTCGTAGATTTCCTCGCCACTGTCGGGATCGAACCCGACCTGGATGCGGCGGCCCAGCGGCTTGCCCTTGGCGGCCGCGGCGCGCACTTTTTCGTTGAACCCGGTGATGTTGCGTACGCTGATCGAGCTCATCTGGCGATACCGGCGCTCCATTTCCTCGACCGCCCATTTGAGCGCACGCACCGCTTTGCCCGGCTCGGTCACCACCGGCGAAAGCAGATGCGGGATATCGTCGTAGCTCTTGAGTTCGAGCACTTTGGGATCGACCAGGATCAGCCGGCACTGCTGCGGGGTCAGCCGGTAGAGCAGCGACAGCAGGATGCAGTTGAGCCCGACCGATTTGCCCGAGCCGGTGGTGCCCGCCACGAGCAAGTGCGGCATGGCCGCGAGATCGGCCACGATCGGCTCGCCGGTGATGTCCTTGCCCAGAATGATCGGCAGCAGGCCTTTGGCGTTGACGAATTTTTCGCAGGCCACGATTTCGCGGAACGAGACCATTTCGCGCGCGACATTGGGCAATTCGATGCCCATCACCGTGCGCCCGGGGATCGCCGAGACGCGCGCCGACACCGCGCTCATGTTGCGCGCGATATCGTCGGCGAGCCCGATCACCCGGCTGGCCTTGATGCCCGGCGCGGGTTCGAGTTCGTACATCGTCACCACCGGGCCGGTGCGCACCGCGGTGATTTCGCCTTTGACGTTGAAATCGTCCAGCACGTTTTCGAGCAGGCGCGCGTTGCGTTCGAGCGCCAGCTTGTCGATCTTGGGCCCGGTGCTGACGGGAATTTCATCGAGCAGCTCGATCGGCGGCAATTCGAACGAATCGAACAAGTCGCCCTGCCGCGCCTTGACGAGCGGTGCGGGCGCCGGGGTGCGCATCGAATCGGTGATTTCGGTCGTGCGCCGCTTCTGCGTGTCGCCCGACACCGGAGGTTCGACGGGTACCGCAACGGGATCACGCACCGGCGGTGCGGGCATCACATCATCGAAATCGTCTTCGGCCGCTTCAATGGATTCACGCCGACGCCAGAGCAATGCCAGCGGATTGAACCGCCAGCCCTCGAGCGCAAACACGCGCAAGGCGAGCACCAGCCCGGTCGCGGCGAACACCAGCGCCAGCATAAAACTGACCCAGCCTTGCCATTCGCCGGCAAAGTGCGCGCACCAGCGCGCGCCGGCCGCGCCGATCAGCCCGGCGAGCCCGCCGATGCCGGCGGGCAGCGCATCGCCCGCGCGCGTCACGACCAGCGCCGCCGCGCTGTCGATCAGCACGATCGCCACCGCCATCATTGCAACCAGCCGCCACCACACGACCAGCGCGGGCTCGTCGCCATCGTCGTCGGCCACTTCGATCAGATCGCCGGTGCCGTCCCACAACCGGCGCGCGAAAACGAACAGCAAGGGCAGCGCCAGCGCGCCCGGCGGGCCGAACACGAGCAGCAGGCGCTCGGCGCCCCACGCGCCTGCCAGCCCCATCCAGTTTTCGACCGGGCTGCCCGATGCGGTCGACCCCGAGGGATCGGTCTGGGTATAGCTGACCAGCGCCAGCGTCATGAACACCAGCACGCCAAACAGCCCGGTGCCGCCGATCAGTTCGGCGCTGCGCCGGAGACTGCGCCGCAGGATCGCGCGCCAGTCGGACCGCCCGCCCGGCCCGGACCGATGCGCCGGAGTGATTGCCCGCGATGCCATACCAACCGACCCTTTTCGAAACACCGCGCCTATCATGCGCCACAAGGGGTGGAATCGTCAAGAATCCAAGGATTCACCGCGAGTCGCGGTTTTCCGCCGATTATCGCGAAAGCCCGTCGATTGCCGCGAAACCATAAGCGCGCACCTGTCTGAACCGCGCCCGGTTCATGCCCCCCAAGGCCAGCACCGGGAGCGGTGAAAGCCGCGCCAGACAATTGAACCGAACCGCGCCCAGGACCGGCGCGCCCGGATGCGACCGCGTGGCATAGACCGGCGAGAGCAGCACCGCATGCGCCCCGGCGCGCGCGGCGGCAGCGATTTCGCGCAAGCTGTGCGCGGTAGCAAGGCGCAGCGGGGCGCGGCGCGACAGCGTGTGCGCGGCACCATAACCCTCGCCCGCCAGCACCACGGCAATGCCGCGCATGGCGGCAATCCGCGCCAATTCACGCAAACGCCGCGCGCGCGCAACCGGTTCGAGATGGTAATGCCGAAACACCAGCGCAGATCCGCGCGGCAACCGCCGCAAGGCGCGTTCGAGCAAGGCATCGTTGCGCGCATCGCTGAGCAACACCAGGCGCGGCACGCCAAATTGCATATCCTCCCCGGTACGGGGAGGGGGACCGCCCAAAGGGCGGTGGAGGGGTCTCGCGCCTGGGCGAACCGGATCG
>CAITOD010000184.1 GCA_903893935.1 uncultured Sphingomonadales bacterium | reverse complement strand
TCCGCGCCGCCGCCGCCGCGATCACGCCCGCCCGGCGCGCGGGCGATTATGCGCAAGCGATGATGGACCTGGGTGCGACAATCTGCACCGTGCGCGGGCCCCGCTGCCTGCTGTGCCCCTTGCGCGGGCCGTGCCAGGCCGAAGCCGGCGGCAATCCCGAATCGCTGCCCGCCAAAGCGGCGAAAAAGGCCAAGCCGCAGCGCACCGGCCATGCCTGGTGGATCGAACGCGAGGGCCAGGTCTGGCTGGTGCGCCGGCCCGACAAAGGCATGCTCGGCGGCATGCGCGCGCTGCCCGATGACGGCTGGAACGCGCGCGCCGATGGCCATGCCCGGCCGCCTTTCGCGGGCGACTGGCGCCCGGGCGGGGTGGTGCGTCACGGTTTCACGCATTTCGATCTCGATTTGCAATTGATGCTTTGCGCCGACGGTGAAATCGGGCAGGTTTTGCCGCATGCAAGTGTCGGCGCGTTCTGGCCGGTCGCGCAAATCGAATCCGCCGGCTTGCCCACCGTGTTTGCCAAAGCGGCACGATTGGCGATTGCATTCAGATAGTTGGAGAGAATTATGGCTGGTCTTGGCGCTGTTGGGTCGCTGTCGCGGCGCGGGTTTCTGGGCTCGGCGCTGCTGGCGGGCGGCGCCGGCCTCGTGCCGCGGCTGGCCTTTGCCGCACCCGACGGCGAAGCGCTCTATCCTGCGGTGGCAAAGCTGGCGCACGATTATGTCGACAGCGGCAAATTGCCCGGCCTTGTCGCGCTGATCGGGCGTGGCGGGGCGCAGACGATTATCGCGCGCGGCACGCAATCGCTCGACGATCCGCGCCCGGCCGGCCCCGACAGCCTCTATCGCGCTTATTCGATGACCAAGCCGGTGACCGGGATGGCGGCGATGATCCTGATCGACGCCGGCAAAATGGGGCTCGATCAGCCGCTCGCCGATATCCTGCCCAAATACGCCAAAATGCAAGTCCAGGTCATGCCCGACGGCTCGGTGACCGATCTGCGCCCCGCCAAGACCCCGATCACGATCCGCCACTTGCTCACGCACACCGCCGGGCTTGGCTATTCGATCGTCCAGAAAGGGCCGATCAAAGACCTATATGTGGCCAACGGGCTGACCCCCGGCGCGGTCAGCCGATATCCGCTGCCGGGCCTGCCCGAAGCCAAACCTTTGCCCAGTCTGGCAGCCTTTGCCGACAAACTCGCCGAAATGCCGCTGGTCTACGAGCCGGGCACGCAGTGGTCCTATTCGGTGTCGCTCGATCTGCTCGGCCGCGTGATCGAAGTGGTGGCGGGGCAACCGTTCGATGCGTTTGTCGCCGAGCGGATTTTCGGGCCGTGCGGGATGACCAGTTCGGGCTTTCAGGTCGCCGCCAAAGACCGCGACCGGCTGACCACCGATTATGCGCCGGTCAACGGCAGGCTGATTCCCATCGATCCGGCCGCCCGTTCGATCTATCTCGACCCGCCGGCCTACCCCTATGGCGGCGCGGGGCTGGTCACCAGCCCACACGATTACGACCGGTTCCTGCAAATGCTGCTGGGCTATGGTCTGCTCGACGGGCGCCGGGTGATGAACGAAAGCGCGGTGCGGCTGGGCACGAGCAATCTCTTGCCGGCCGCGGTTGGCCAGACCAAAGTGTGGGAAACGCTATCGGGCTTTGGCGCGGGCGGCCGCGTGGGGCTGGGCAACGATGCGGGCGTGTTCGGGTGGTCCGGGCTCGCCGGCACGGTCGGTTTCGTCAACTACCGCGCGGGCGCCACCGCCGGCTTGTGGGTGCAATACATTCCGTCGAGCGCCTTTCCGCTGGGTCCTGAATTCCGCGCGGCGGTGCGTGCCGATCTCGCGCCCGCAAAGGCCGCCGCGTGACCGGCCTTGCCATCGCGTTCAGCGGCTCGCTGATCGATCGCGCCGATGCGGTGCGCGGCGACCCCGACAAGCTGGCCGAACTGACCAACTGGCGCGCGCGGCTGCTGCGGCTCGACGGCCTTGCGCCGGTGATCGCGGCCGATGGCGGGCTCGACTGGGGCACGCTGGCCGATGCCGACCCCGCTGCCGATCTGGTGTTTCTGGGGCTGGGCCCCGATGGTCGCGCGCATTTTGCCGCGGTCGATCCGAAACTGACAGGCAAAGGCAGCGTGGCGCCGCCCGATCCACGGCTGTGGCAAGTCATGGGGCTGCTCAGCCCGTCCGATCTGGCGCTCTATGGCGCGGCCAAGGCGCTGGTCGACTGGCACGCGCGCCACGGTTTCTGCGCGCGCTGCGGCCAGGCCACGCGCCTCGCCAAAGGCGGCTGGCAGCCTCCATCTGTCACTGCCGGAGGTTTGGAGGGGAGTGGGGACTCATGAGTCCCCTTCCCCCCGGGAAAGGGTACCCCCAAGAACCACC
>CAITOD010000183.1 GCA_903893935.1 uncultured Sphingomonadales bacterium | reverse complement strand
TGTCCTGCGCATAGAGCGCCAGCCAGTCGAGCTTCGGCGCCTGCTGGCCGGGTTGTGCCGCCCCGCCGCGCTCGGGCCGCGCGACGGCCAGCATCGTGCCGATCACCGGCTGGACGCCGAGGTCCTTGCACGCCTTGGCAAACGCGACCGACCCGTAAAGCCCGTTGCGATCGGTGATGGCAATCGCCGGAAACCCGCGCTCGGCTGCGGTCTTGGCAATCGCCTTGGGGTCCACCGCGCCATCGAGCATGGTGTACGACGAAAACACGCGAAGCGGGACGAAAGGAGCGTAAGGCATTCGCACAGAGTAGGCCAGACCGGCCTGAGTCGGGGATAGCCGCCCCGCGCTTATCCCCCGCCGATCAGGACCAACGGTTTTTTCTCAAAAGGAGCAAGGTCAGAGCAGTTTTTCGATGTCCTTGGCAATGCTGGCCGGTTTGTCGAGCGGGGCATAGCGGCGCACGACTTTGCCGTCGCGGCCGATCAGGAACTTGGTGAAATTCCATTTGATCGATTTGGTCCCGGCGATCCCCGGCGCTTCGGCCTTGAGCCACTGGTACAGCGGTTCGGCGCCATCGCCGTTGACTTCGATCTTGCCGAACAGCGGAAAACTGAGGCCGAAGTTGATTTTGCAGAAGCTTTCGATCTCGTCCGCCGTGCCCGGCTCCTGCGCGCCGAACTGGTTGCACGGGAATGCCAGCACTTCGAAACCGCGCTCACCGTATTGCTTCCACAGCGCTTCCAACCCGTCGTATTGCGGGGTGAAGCCGCATTTTGACGCGGTGTTGACCACCAGCAGCACTTTGCCCAGCTTGTCCGCCAGCGAAACCGTATCGCCATTGGGCAGCTTGGCAGTGAAATCGGCAACCGTGTGCGGCTCGGTCACGGCATATCTCCTGCAATCCTCCCCGCACCGGGGAGGACATAGGTTGGCGGGAAATGCGCCGATGCACAAGCTTATTGCAGCACGCCTTCGTGCAGGCGCAGCACGCGGTCCATCCGCCAGGCGAGGCGTTCGTTGTGCGTGGCGATCAGCGCGGCGCTGCCCTGCCCGCGCACCAGGTCGACCAGTTCCTCGAACACGCGGGTCGCGGTCGCTTCGTCGAGATTGCCGGTCGGCTCGTCTGCCAGCACCAGCGCCGGACGGTTGGCAAGCGCGCGCGCGACCGCGACGCGTTGCTGTTCACCGCCCGAAAGCTGGCTCGGACGGTGGTCGAGCCGGTGGCCGAGGCCCAAAGTTTCGAGCAGTTGCCGTGCCCGCGCGGTCGCTTCGACTTTGTCGTGGCCGGCGACGAGACCCGCCAGCATCACGTTTTCGGTCGCGGTGAAATCGGGCAGCAAGTGGTGGAATTGATAGACAAAGCCCAGATGATTGCGCCGCAGCGCCGTGCGCGCATCGCCCGACAGCGTCGACGCATCGATGCCGGCAATATCGATCCGCCCTTCGAACCCGCCTTCGAGCAGCCCGATCGCCTGGAGCATGGTCGATTTGCCCGAACCAGAGGGGCCCAGCAGCGCGACAATTTCGCCCGGCCGGATCGCCAGATCGACCCCGCGCAAGACTTCGATCGCGACACCGGCCTGATGAAACGTGCGGCGCAAACCGGTCAGCCGGACGACAGGGTCATTCATAGCGCAAGACCTGCACCGGATCGGTGCTCGCCGCCTTGATCGCGGGATAGAGCGTGGCAAGGAAGCTGAGCAGCAGCGACATGCCGCAGATCGCGCCGATTTCAACCGGATCGACGCGGCTCGGCAAGTCGGTCAGAAAACGGATCGACGGGTCCCACAAGTTCTGCCCGGTAAGCCATTCGACCCCGTGCACCACCGGCTGGCGGAAATGCAGAAAGACCAGCCCGATCGCGAGCCCTGCGCCCGTCCCGACCGCGCCGATCAGCGAGCCGATCGTCACGAAAATCCGGATCATGCTGCCCCGCGTCGCGCCCATCGTGCGCAGAATGGCGATATCGCGGGTCTTGGCGCGCACCAGCATGATCAACGACGACAGGATGTTGAACACCGCCACCAGCACGATGATCGACAGCACCACGAACATTGCCACGCGCTCCACCGCCAAAGCCTGGAACAGGCTGGCGTTGAGCGTTTTCCAGTCGGTGACGACCGCGCGCCCGGTGAGTGCGGCCTTGATCGGCGCCATTGTCTCGCCCACCGTATCGGGATCGCGGGTGGTAACTTCGACCATCGAAATCGTGTCGCCGGTCAGGAGCAAAGTCTGCGCATCGGCGATCGGCATCACCACAAAAGCATTGTCGTAGTCATAGACGCCGATTTCGAAAATCGCCGCGACGCGATAGCCGATTTCGCGCGGAACCGTGCCGAACGGCGTGCTGCGCCCGGCCGGGTTGATAATGGTGATCGTATCACCGACTTGCGCGCCGAGATTTTCCGCGAGCCGCGAGCCGATCGCGACCTGGCCCGCGCCCGGCTGCACATCCTTGAACGCGCCGGCCACTTTCTTGTCGGCGAGCCGCGCGAGATCGGCCTGCGTGTTGCCGCGCGCGATGATCGCTTCGACCCGGCCGTTGAACGTGGCGAGCAGCGGCTGCTCGATCAGCGGGGTGGCGCGCGTGACGCCGGGGGTTGCCTGCAATTTGCGCACAATGCCCTGCCAGTCATCGAGCCGCCCGCCATAGGCCTGGATCACCGCATGGCCGTTGAGCCCGACGATCTTGTCCATCAGCTCGGCGCGAAAGCCGTTCATTACGCTCATCACGATCACCAGCGCTGCCACGCCCAGCATGACCGCGACCAGACTGATTCCGGCGACCAGCGCGATGAAAGCCTCGCTGCGCCCGGGCAGGATATAGCGCCGGGCAATGGTCCACTCAAAAGGGGTCAGAAACAATGCGCGCGTCACTTTCGCCGGTTGCGCGGCCTCATCTAGGCGCTTGTCCGGGATGTGGCAATGGCGGGGCGAACCGTCCGTTCCGGGCTCGTTGCCTCGCCAGGTTCGAAAGTCGCTTCGCCCGCGCTATCGGCCACCGAGGACAGGCGCGAACGACCGCCGCGCTTGGCAGCATAAAGCGCGCCATCGGCTGCCGCCATCGCTGCATCGCTGTCATGGCCGATCGCGGCAATGCCGCTGCTGATCGTCACCCGCACCGAGCCTTCGGGTATCGCGATATCGGTTCCGGCCACCCGGTCGACCAGTCGCTGGCACACCACGCAAGCCTGATCGACTGTCACCCCGCGCAGGATCACGGCAAATTCCTCGCCACCGATGCGCCCGACGTATCTCCGCTGCGGAACGTCGACCGCGCGATTTCGGCGAAGTTGCGCAGCACCGTATCGCCCGCGGCATGGCCAAAGCGGTCGTTGACGAGCTTGAAATGGTCGATGTCGATCATCGCTACACAGGCGGTTTCCTGCGCCGCCGCCTGCTGCGCGAGTTCGGTGAAAAACGCATGCCGGTTGGGCAGCCCGGTCAACTGGTCGGTCAGGGCCACGCGGCGCAATTCGCCAATCAGTGTGTCGGCGCGCTGCGACATCGCTTCGAAATGCGCGGCGCTGCGGCTCAGCCGGGCGACTTCCTGGCGACGTCGCGCCTGTTCCACCACCACCGGCAGCGAACAGCAGGCAACCAGTCCGGCGTAGAGCAATCCCATCTGCAAACGATCGGCGGCGAGCGCCATGCCCGGCGCAATCGGCCCGTATCCGGCGAACGTCACGGGTGCCGCAATCAGCGCGACCAGCATCGGCATGACCGTTGCAATCCGGACATCACCCCACACTGCGACAAAC
>CAITOD010000182.1 GCA_903893935.1 uncultured Sphingomonadales bacterium | reverse complement strand
GCTCGACCGCGACGTTCAATGTGGGCGGTCTGGTGCTGACCGCGGCCGATCCGGTGACCGATGGCACCGGCAACTATATCACCACCGCTTCGGGCACCGACAGCTTCAGCGTGGCGGCGGCCGCCGGCAGCACCAGCGCAATCACCATCCAGTCGGGCGCATCGATCAACGCGGTCAATTCCGGGCAAGCAAGCTATATCGTCGCCATCGCGCCGCAGATCATCCAGGGCGGCACAATCAGCGTGGCCGGCTCCGCCGCGCTGGTGGCGGCGGAAAGTGCGACGTTTTCGGTCGATTCCAAAGGCCTGTTCAACATCGGCATCACCGCCGGTTCGACCGTATCCAGCAACACCTTTGTCCACACCGGCATTACCGGCGGCCCCGACACCGCAGCGCAAGTCTGCGCCGGCTGCGACCAGCGCATCTACATGGTCGCGGTGCCCAAAAACAACGCGATCACGATGGCGATTGCCTCGAGCGGATCGATCGGCTTCCCGATCGCTGATGCCGCCAATCTCGATGGCAGCACGATCGTGCTCTCGGCGGGCAGCAATATCGCCGACAGCGGCACCGGCAATCCGGTGGTGGCGGGGCGCGCGGGCTCCGGCACTTCGACGCTCACGGTCGGCGGCGGCAATTACACCTCGAACACTTACGCGGTTTCGACCGATATCGCCACGGTAACCGATCCGGCGCTGGGCATTACGTTCGGATCAAACCTTTTGGTAAGCGGCTCGGGCTCTGCCGAGGTCAATCCGACAATCCAGACGATTTCCGTGGCCGGCAATCTGGTGATTTCGGCAGACGGCAGCGCGCTGGGCGGGGCGGGAACCGCATCGATCGGGTCTAATGCCGGCGCAAATCTCGTGGTTGGCGCCAATGCAGCGGCACTGGGAGTCAATGGCGACCTGACAGTCACGGCCAACGACGCATTTGGCGGCCATGGCGGCACTACGCTTGTGAACAACAGCGGCTCGATCAGCGTTGCCGGCAATGCCACATTTTCGGCAAATGGCTTGTGGGGCACCACCGGGATCAACCCTGGTGGCGTGACCACAACGGGCGGCAATGCCTCCGTCAACACCGCGACGGGCGGAAGCCTGACGATCGGCGGATCGCTCAACGTTTCGGCCACCGCCGATGCGACCGGGGCCGCCGCGTTCTATCAATCGGGTGGTGCAGCACTCGTGGTCGATGCCACAGGCGGCTCGGCCAGCCTATCGTCGAGCGGTGTCACCTCGGCGACCGGCGGCCTCACGGTCAACGCGCAGGCGATCAGCGGCGTCGACAACAACGGCAATGGCGGCACTGCCACCGGTGGCACGGCGCTTGTGCAGGCCTCGGGCGGCGGCACGGTGTCGGTTGGCGTGAACGGCGCGATCAGCGCGCTCGCCACCGCTGCGCAGACCAGCACTCCGCAATCGCTGTCGGTTTCGACCAGCAATGGCGGCAATGCGATCGGCGGCTCGGCGTCGATCATCGCCAATGGCGGGGCGATCAAGATTGCCGGCACCAATGGCTTTACCGCGCTGGCAACCGCGACGGGCGGCGCTTCGCTGGCGCAAAACGGCAATGGCGGCAATGCCTCGGGCGGTTTTGCGCTGGTTGAAACATCTGGCAACAATGCAACCATCGCCAACAACACCGCCGGCTTGACCACCACCGGGGGCAACCCCATGACAATCGACGCCAGCGCCACAGGGGGCGCGCAGGGCAGTACCGGTGGCACGGGCACGGGGGGCAACGCGCTTGGCACCGGCTATGCGCAGCTTTTGGTCAATGGTTCGGGCCAGAGTATCACGCTCGACCGGATCGGTATAATCTCTGTGAATGCGACTGGTACCGGCGGTTCCAGTATGGAAGGCAACGGCGGCGGAGCAACCGGTGGATACGTCGGCGTTTCAGTCAACGGCGGCACGCTGACGATCACCAATACTTCGCTGCTCGCCAGTGCGACGGCACAGGGCGGCAACAGCGTCGGCGCGATTGCCGGTAATGCAGTGGGCGGGACTGCGAATATTGTTACCGGCGGCAGCGGCGTGCTCATGATCGAGGACCTGAACCCCGACGCCTCGGCGATCGGCGGATCGGACCCGAGCGGGATTGGCGGCAACGCCGTGGGCGGCAATATTTTTCTCACAAGCTCAGGCGGTACTCTGAATTTTGACACCAACAGCGCCACCTATTTTGCGTATTTCAACGCCAGTTCCACCGGGGGTACTGGTGCCACGGTCAATGGCACTGCAACAAGCGCCGGTGGCGTTCTGCTGACCAACTCCGGCACAGGGACGATCACGGAAGGCCCGATTTCAACCAGTGGCGCGGGCGATATCGACATCAATGGCAAGATTGAACTTGGCAGCAATACCCCGCTCTATGTCGAGGCGCGGGGAAGTATCAACATCGCCGGCAGCATCGACTATTTCGCCACTGGCGTGGCGTCGGGCGCCTCTCTGCATTTGTGGTCTGATGACAGCGGCACCGGCACGGGCACCGTGACGCTCGCCAGTGGCGCGATCAACTTGCCGGGTTCACAAACCGATATCTATTACAACCCGGTCGCGATCGGCTCGCCAACCAGTTATGCGGGCGGCTTTGTTGCGGGCAACGTGACTGCCTATCAGTTGTTAGATAACATCAACCAGTTGCAGAGCGTCAACAATTACCTTTCGCAGAATTTTGCGCTCGGGGCGGAAATCGACGCGAGCGCCACAGTGGGTTGGAACAGCGGTGCCGGATTTGTGCCGATCGGCAGTGGCGCCACGCCGTTTACGGGCAACTTCGATGGCCTCAACAACACCGTTACCAATCTTTACATAAACCGGCCGGGGCTCAGCAATACCGGTCTGTTCGGACAAGTCGGTGCGGGCACCGGCGCCACCATCACAATCCGCAATACCAGGCTGGTCAATCCGGATATCCTCGGGGCAACCGAAGTCGGCGGGCTGATCGGAACGATCGGTGCAGACAATGTTATGGTTGCCAACAGTTTCACCACTGGTGGCGTGATCACGGGCAACTATGCGGTCGGCGGTCTGGTCGGGCTGATCTCCCCGGCCGGCACGATCACTTTGAACGGCGTGCATAGCGACGCGGCGATTAACGGCAGCGGCAATTATATCGCTGGCCTTGTTGGCCTCGACGACGGGGCCACGATCATCAATGCGTTTGCTACCGGTGCTGTCGCTGGCCTGGCAAATTCGGCTGTCGGGATCGGCGGGCTGATCGGCGCCGTCAACGGCGGCTCCGTCAGTCAGTCCTACGCCACCGGCGCGGTCAGCGCAGCCAGCGGCAGCTACAATGTCGGCGGCTTGATCGGTGTGGTGTTCAACGGGACCGTCAATAAAACGTACGCCGTGGGCGCAGTTACGGTCGACAGCGGCGCATCGATCGGTGGCCTGGTCGGCTATAACCTCGGCACCATCTCAGAAAGCTGGGCCAGCGGCCTTGTTTCCGGTTCTGGCAGTGTCATGCTGGGCGGCCTGGTCGGGTATAACGACGGCACAGTCAGCAATTCGTATTGGGATAGTTATTCAACCGGACTGGCAGCGGGCTATGGCACCAACGCTGCAACTGTCACGAACCTCAATCCCGTCACCAGCGATCCGTCGCAGGCTGGCACCGGCAACTATGCCTTTGGCCCTGCCGCTTACGGTAATTTCACCAGCGGCGCATGGATTTATGACGACAATGTCACCCGCCCGATTGGCGCCTGGGAAGTACCGACGGCGCTTTTCGACGTCGCCCGCATTGACAGCGCGCATCAGGTACAATTGATCGATGCGGCCGGCGTGAACAACTCTCTTTTCGAATACCGGTTGATCCAGACAATCGACATGAGCGGCACGTCGAACAACGCCGATGTCTGGGGTGCACCAGGATTCCAGCCGCTTGGCGGCGAGAACGCCACGCCGTTCACCGCCGGTTTCGAAGGCCAAGGCTTTATCCTGAAAAACCTTACGATCAATTCGGGGTTCAACAACGTCGGCCTGATCCAGATTGACAATGGCTATACCTACGATGTCGGCCTGACCAACGTCAGCATAACGGCGTCGAATGCGCAAAATGTCGGTGCCTTCGCCGGCCAAACCGGCAACGGTTATGGCTCAATTTTCAACAGCTTTGCTACCGGTTCGATTACGCTGACGCAGATGGCCAGCGAAAATGCCGTTGCCGGAGGGCTGGTCGGGTTTAACCAGGCGGCGGGCTCGATCAACCAGACTTATGCCACGGTCAGCGTTACCGGCGGCGGCGCGATCGTGGGTGGGCTGGTCGGCACCAACGCGGGCACAATCAGCCAGTCTTATGCCAATGGTAATGTCGCCGGAACGGGCACCAATTTCGGCGGGCTGGTCGGCTCCAACGGAACGGCGACGCTTGCCAACAGCTATTGGGACTCGCAATTGTCGGGGCAGAGCCTGGCTTGCGGCGGCGGCGCGGTATGCAATGGCGCGGCAGGGCTGACCACCGCGCAGACATTGCAGGCGGCCAGTTTCCCCGGCCTGTCGATCGACACGGTGGGTGGGCAGGGCCTGCCCTGGCGGCTTTACCCCGGCGTTTCGACCCCGCTGCTTTCGGCGTTTATCACGCCGTCGATCGCCGGGTTCGAGGGCTTCGCCAGTGTCGTGCTCGGAAGCGCCACAATCACCGAAGCGGGTGCGACGCAGACCGTCAACGTTGGCGTTGCCAGTCCGGTTACGACAATCAACTGGGGGCCGTATGACGGCGCTATCGGCGGCGGTGCAATCAACTTCCTTCCCGCTGGACAGACGGTCGACTTTGTCGGCACGCCCAGCGGCAGCGCGCAATACACCGTGCTCAACCGCATCCTGCCCAACGATCCCACCCGCTCGGTGGCGTTCAACGGCGCGATCACCAGCACCCCCAACACGCGCGTGTGGTTCTACAGCCCGGGCGGCTTGCTGATCGGATCGACAGGCACGTTCAATGTCGGCAGTCTGGTGCTCACCGCCGGCGACCCGGTGACCGATGCCAATGGTAATTTCGTCTTCACAAATGGAGGCGTCGACGCTTTCGCGGTTTCCGCCGCATCGGGCAGCACGAGCGCGATCACCATCCAGCCGGGCGCGCTGATCACCGCGGTCAACCCCGGCCAGTCGAGCTATGTCGTCGCGATCGCGCCGCAGATCGACCAGGGCGGCGTGATCAGTGTGGCGGGCTCCGCCGCGCTGGTCGCGGCCGAAGGCGCTGCTTTCAACGCCGGTTCGAACGGGCTGTTCGATATCACGATCAACGCCGGCACCACGGTTGCGACCAACACCTTTGTCCACACCGGCAGCACCGGCGGGCCCGATACTGCGGCGCAAGTGTGCACCAGCGGCTGCGAACAGCGCGTCTATATGCTCGCCGCGCCCCAGAACAGCGGCGTCACAATGTCGGTTTCGACCGGCGGGTCGATCGGCTTTGCCACCGCCGATGCGGGCAATTTCGATTCGAGCGCAATCGTGCTGTCGGCGGGCAGCAATATTGCCGATACCGGCACCGGCAACCCGGTGGTACAGGGGCGCGTGGGCGCCGGCATCTCGAGCCTTGCGCTCGGCGCCGGCACGTATACCTCGAACGTCTATGCGGTAGCGACCGATGTGGCGGCGGTGACCGATCCCGCGCAAGGCATCACGTTCGGATCGAACCTGTCGGTTATCGCACCGTCTGCGACGGTGCTGGCGACCACCAATCTGATCACGGTGGCCGGCAATCTGCTGGTTTCGGCCGACAGCAATGCGTTCAACCACGCCGGCACCGCGGTGGTGCAATCCGATGCCGGGGCCAGCATCACGGTCGGCACCAATGCGCCCGCGCTGGGCGTCAACGGCGACCTGACGGTTACCGCCAACGACGCCCTGACCGGCACCGCCGGCAACGCCAATTTGCTGGTCAGCGGCGGCCTTACGGTCAATGGCAGCGCCAGCGTGTCTGCCAACGCGTCGTGGAGCGGCGGGGCGCTCAATCCGGGCGGGGTTACCACGCAAGGCGGCACCGCCACCGTCACCATTTATGCGGGCGCCACGGGCCCGGTGATCGGCGGGAATCTTACAGTCTCTGCCAGCGCCGATGCGAGCGGGGCCGGTCAGGCCTATTCCGGCGTGCTCCCGGATCTCGGCATCAATGCCGTGGGCGGCAGTGCGACCATCTATTCGGCTTCGAGCCTGCCCAGCAATGTCTTCAACACCCAGTTGTCGATAATGGCTGATGCCTCGGCCAAGGGCGGCACCGATCCTGGCTCGGGCGCAGGCGGCACGGCACGTGGCGGCACTGCCAGCATCAGCACCAATGGCGGGTTCCTCGATGCAGCCAATGGTGGCATTTTCGCGACTGCGACCGCCACGGGTGGCGCGGGCGGCAGCACCGCGGGTGACGGTGGCGCGGCAACCGGCGGGTCTGCGGATATTGTGGCCTATGGCGCGGGGCGGATTTCGACCGGCGGGCTGGGCTTTGCAGGTTTCGGCTTCACTGTAGTGGCATCTGCCGCCGGCGGTTCGGCAACGTCGCAAACGGGCAATGGCGGGGCAGCGACCGGCGGAACGGCCAGCGTCAGCACGGGGGGCTCCGGCGCCACAATTGCAACCAATTTCGGCGGGGCGAGCAGCGGCAGCACTTTTACCGACGATATCGATGCCAATGCTTTGGGCGGTGCTGGCGGTGCAAATGGCAAAGGCGGCGACGCCGTGGGGGGCACCGCGTTGGTAGAGGCCACCAGCAGTGGCCAGACGATAACGTTCAGTGATTTCGAGACCCTTGCCGTAAACGCTTATGCCGTGGGCGGCGTTGGCGGCGCGGGTAGCCCGGGCGGCAGTGCCATCGGAGGCGCGGCAATTCTTCATGCCAGCGGCGGCATGATCACCGTCACCAACCCGACGCTTGACATGGACGCCTCTGCGCGGGGCGGAATCAGCAGTGGCTCGGTCGCGGGCAACGCCACGGGCGGTAATGTCTTTATCAGGGCTACCAACGGCGGCACCACGACCACCGGCCAACTGACCGCAGAGGCCGGTGCGATCGGCGGCTCAGATGCGAGCGGCACCGGCGGCAATGCGCTCGGCGGCAACATCATCATACGCAATGCCGGCAGCACGCTGAATATCGATTCGGCCGGTGGCGGCATTGTGCTGGACACGACGTTTACGGGCGGTTCGGGCGCCAATGGCACGTTTGGTACGGCAGCAACCGGCGGCGGCGTGCTGCTCGGCAATGGCTCGTCATCCACCGGTATCACGACATTCGGGGTCAATTCCGGCGGTGCGTCGGGCGATGTGGATCT
>CAITOD010000181.1 GCA_903893935.1 uncultured Sphingomonadales bacterium | reverse complement strand
GCCCAGCTCGACGCAATTCAGAATGGCCAGCGGGGCGGGTTCGTGGCCCAGCATGCGCCGCAGTTCACGCGTGCGCCAGGCGTCAAGCGCGGGGGCAATGTCGCGATGCGCGATCGGACGATGGCCGGGCCGATCCCACGGTTGCACCGCTTGCGCCGCGTCTGACAGTAGCCAGGCCTCTGCGGCTGCAACGTCGCCGCCTTCGTCGACCAGCGCGTCAATCAATCCGGCCGCCAGCGCCTCGGCCCCTTGCAGCGTGCGCCCGCAAAGCAGCACGTCCAGACCAAGGTCGATGCCCACCAGCCGGGGCATGCGCTGGGTGCCGCCAGCCCCCGGCAACAGGCCCACGCCGCATTCGGGCAGGCCCAGCATGGTGCGTTTTCCAACCGTGGCCACGCGATAATGCGCACCCATTGCCAATTCGCATCCGCCGCCCAGCGCCACACCGGCCAGCGCCGCCGCAATCGGCTTTCCCGCGGTTTCCAGGCGGCGGATGGCATGGCTGAGCGGAAAGAAATGATCGAACGCCATGTCGAAACGATCCGCCGGCGGTGCAGCAACGATCATGTCATAGGCCTGGCCCAGCTCGGCCAGATCCGCCCCGGCGCAAAATCCGCTGGGCTTGCCCGACCGGATCACCACGCCGCGCACATCGGCGCGGTGCAGCCATTCGGCAAATTCGCCCAGTTCGTGAATGGCCGCATTGGAAAACACGTTCATCGTTCTGCCGGGGCAGTCAAAGATCAGGTGGATCAGACCGCCGGGCCGGGTTTCGATCCGGAATTGTGAAAGGGCAGGGGGTGTCATGGCAAATCTCTGATTGGATAGTGCGGTTTGTCCGCCGGGAGACATTCAAAAGCCGACGGCATCGCCGCCCTTCAGCGAAAGGATCGCCCGGGCATCGTCGGGGGTGGCAATTTCGAGACCCAGCCCTTCGATGATCTGGCGAACGCGGGTCACTTGTTCGGCATTGCTGCTCGCCAGTTTGCCGCGCCCGATCCACAGGCTGTCTTCCAGCCCGACACGGACATGGCCGCCCATGCTGGCCGCCATCGCCGCGACTTTCATCTGCGCCTGGCCTGCGGCCAGCACCGACCAGCGGTAGTTGTCACCAAACAGCCTGTCGGCGGTGCGCTTCATGTGCATCACGTCGTCCGGATGGCTGCCGATCCCGCCCAGCAGGCCAAAGCAGGTCTGGATGAACAGCGGCGCCTGAACCAGCCCTTCGGTCCAGAAATAGTGCAGATTGTACAAATGGCTGGTGTCATAGCACTCAAATTCATAGCGGGTGCCGGTGGCATTCAGCGTTTCCAGGGCATAGCGGATGTCCTTGAAACTGTTGCGGAACACCAGATCGTGGCTGCCCTCGAGCATGTCCGGTTCCCACTGGTGCTTGAAGGTTTTGAACCGTTTGAGCATCGGGAAGAGGCCGAAATTCATGCTGCCCATATTCAGGCTGGCAACTTCCGGTTTCCACACCGCGGCGGGTTTCACCCGGTATTCGACCGGCATATAGGGGGATGCGCCGGTGGTCAGGTTGACCACCACATCGCTGCTTTGCCGGATCACGCGCAGGAAGGGCTCGAAATCTTCGGGCGTGTGCACCGGCTGGCCGGTTTCGGGATCGCGCGCGTGCAGATGCACGATCGCGGCGCCCGCTTCGGCCGCCCCCAGCGCGCTGACGGCAATGTCTTGCGCGGTGACCGGCAAGTGCGGCGACATCGACGGGGTGTGGATCGATCCGGTGATCGCGCAACTGATGATGACTTTGTGCGTCGTCACGTCATGTCTCCTGCAGGCCCTGCATGGTGTCGCGCCAATGCCGGGCAAGTGTTTCGCGATGGCCGGGGGCGGCAATGGCGATCAGCGCCGCCGCGCGTTCCGCATGGCCAAGGTTGCGCAGATCGGCCACGCCATGTTCTGTTACGACCACGTCTACGTCGAACCGCGACAGGGAAACCGGGCCATGGCCGGCACCTGCCGCAACGATCCGGCTGACCCCGCCCGCCGTGGCCGGCAGCGCGATAATCCGCAGCCCGCCTGTGCGCGCGCCCCGGGCATAGTCGCTGGCGCCACCGGGGCCCGACTGGAACCCGCGCGCCGATGCTTCGGCATGGACCTGGCCATACAGATCGACCTCCATTGCCGAATTGATCGTGACGAAGCATTCGATTGCCGCAAGCGTGGCGGGATCGTGGGTTACCGTGACCGGGCAGAACCGGAAATGCGGATCGTCCAACCCGGCATAAAGCGCGGTACTGCCGATCGCGACCCCGACCAGCGCCGAACGCCCCGGCGCCATCGCGCCCGACCGCACCAGTTCCAGGGCGCCATCACCGATCAGGCCGGTGTGCAGCCGCAAATCGCGATGGTTGCCAAGCGCGCGCAGCACCGCATCGGGGATCTTGCCCAGTCCGGCCTGCAGCGTTGCGCCGTGGGGGATCAGCGGCACGATCTGCGCGGCGATGGCGCTGCTGGTCGCATCGCCTGCGCTGTGCATCGTGCGCAAGGGCTGTTCGGCTTCGAACCAGCCGGTCAGCGCGCTGAACGGTATGCCCGGATCACCCGCCGTGCGTGGCATTGCCGAGTTGATGTGGGCGATGCGCACCGGGATGTCGCGCCACAAGGCGGCGATGAACGCGGTTTCGGCGCCAAAGCTGCAATTGCCGTCGGCATCGGGTGGGCTGCACATGAACAGTGCGGCATCTGGCGCGTGCGCACGATAAAGCCGCAGAATATCCTGGTAACACAGCGGCAGAAACCGGCTGCGCGGGCCTTCGCGGCGCAGTTCCGGTGTCTGGAAAAAGGTCAGCACGTTGCTTTCAGGCCCGGCGCGCCAGGTGGCCCGGTTCAGCCCGGGCACGAAAATTCCCGAAAAGGTCCTGTGGCCCAACGCCGCGCCGGCCGCAGCGACTTCGGCGATCAGCACATCGGATTCGGCCGAACACGACGAAACCAGTGCCAGTCCGCCCGGCGGCAGAACCGCGGGCAAGCCTCCGGAGCGCAGGAACCGGGGGGCCATGATCCTGCGCTCCGGCCGGTTATTTCACGTACTTGTGAAAATCAGGCGCGCGCCGTTCGCTGAACGCGCGCACACCTTCCTTCGATTCCTCGGTGTCATAGAACAGCTTCACCGCATTAAGCGACAGCATCGAGATCCCGCGGATGTTTTCGCTGTCGGCGTTGAAGCTGCGTTTGGCCAGGGCCAGCGCAGTGGGCGACCGCTGCCCCAGCGTTTCGGTCCAGGCGTTGACCGCATCATCGAGCTCTGCCGCCGGCACGACTTTGTTGACCAGGCCCATTTCGAACGCCTGCTGCGCGGTATACTGTTCGTTGAGGAACCACATTTCGCGGGCGCGCTTGTCACCGATATGGCGGGCGAGCAGCGCCGTGCCCCAGCCGGCATCAACCGAACCCACTTTCGGCCCGACCTGGCCGAACTTGGCCGTGTCGGCGGCAATGGTGAGGTCGCACAGCGTGGCGAACACATTGCCGCCGCCGATTGCAAACCCGTTGACCCGTGCGATCACCGGCTTTGGAATGTCGCGGATGATCGACTGGAATTCGTCGATCGGCAGGCCGACAATGCCACGACCATCGTATTGGCCTTCATGCGCGGACTGGTCGCCGCCCGTGCAGAATGCCTTGTCGCCCGCGCCGGTCAGCACGACCGAGGATACGCCGCGGTCATCGGCCGCCAGCTTGAACGCGGCGATCAGTTCCTCGATCGTCTGCGCGCGGAACGCGTTGTACAGCTTTGGCCGGTTGATAATGACCCATGCGGCGCGCCCGCGCACTTCGTAAAGGATGTCTTCGAACTGGGGGGTGCTCATGACCCGTCCTTTCGTTGCAGGATGTGATGTCGGCAGGTCTGAAGGGTCAGACCATGTTCATGCCGCCAGAGACCGAAATCGCTTGGCCGGTGATATAGGCGCCGTCGTCCGAGGCGAGCATTGCCACGATCCCGGCATAATCTTCAGGCTCGCCCATGCGGCCCAGCGGAATGCCGCGTTCCAGCGCAGCTTTCCATTTTTCCGCATCCGGCCCGGTGCCGGCGACTTCGGCCATCATCGGCGTGTTGGTGGGGCCGGGGCAGACGCAGTTGCACAGCACGTTCTTGCGCGCCAATTCGCGCGCGATCGACTTGGTAAAGCTGATCAGGCCGCCTTTGCACGCCGAATAGACCGCCTCCATCGCGGTGCCGACTTTGGCCGCGTCAGATGCGATGTTGATGATCCTGCCGCCCCCGCGCGCCGCCATCAGGCCGGCCACGGCGAAATGGGTGTTCAGATTGCCCTTCAGATTGATGGCAATGACTTTGTCCCAGAAATCGGGCGTGGTTTTCAGGAACGGGGCAGGGCGGTCCCACCCGGCGTTGTTGACCAGCACCCAGATCGGGCCAAGTTCGGCTTCGACCGCGGCCACGGCGGCTTCTACAGCAGGAAGGTCGCTGACATCGAGCTGCCAGGTGCGGATCGTTGCCGCTTCGCCGGCCAGGCGGGCCGTTTCCTCGCCCGCGGCGGGGTTCAGGTCAAAGATCGCGACTTTGCAGCCTTCTTCTGCCAGCCGCAGCGTCAGTGCCCGGCCGATGCCCTGGCCACCGCCTGTCACCACGGCCACTTTGCCTTGCAATCCCTTCACAGATTCCTCCCTCAATTCAGCGCGGTCAGGTCACATCGTCCTGGCCGCCATCGGCTTCGGCGCCCGACATATCGAGCAGGCGCGCCTTGATCTTGACCAGCACGCGCGCTGCCGCGTCGAGCTCGTCCTCGGTCACGTCGGCCAGAATGTCCGCTTCGACATCGTCGACGCTTTCGCGAATGGTCGTCACCAGTTTCTGGCCGGCCCGCGTCAGAAAAACGCGGCGCGCCCGGGCATCGCGCTCGTCGGCCCGCCGTTCGACAAAGCCCGCGCTTTCCATGCGGTCGATCAAGCCGCCAATCGCGACTTTGGTCAGATCAAGATCGCCGGCCAGCGCAGTCTGCGTCATGCCGTCGCGGCGCGACAGGAACGCCAGCACCCACCATTGCGACCGGGTAAGGCCCAGCGGTTTGAGCGCCCGGTCGACCACGATGCGGCGCAGGCGCGACACATCGTGAATCAAAAAGCCGAAGCGCAAGTTGGTTTCGAGGGTCTTCTGGATCATGCTTTGAACTCCGGGAGAGGATTCTCCCGGACTAGCCATCGTGGCGTCTTGCGCAAGGGATCGGGTAAGCCGGTTCACCTTTTTGCGCTCAGCTTGCCCTTGAACATCTCGCGCGAAATGATCGTTTTCATCACTTCGATCGATCCGCCGGCGATTTTGACAATCCGGGCATCGGCATAGGCCCGGGCGATCGGGTATTCCCACATATAGCCCCAGCCGCCGAACAATTGCAGGCATTTGTCGACGGTTTCGCAATGCAGTTCGGATGTTACCATCTTGGCCATTGCGGCATCGACCGGATCAAGTCTGCCCTGCATGAACAGATCGATGCACTTGTCGGTAAAAACCCGCGCCATCACGGACCTGGCCTTCAGATCGGCAAGCACGAATTGCGTATTCTGGAAATCACCGATGGTCTGGTCAAAGGCCCGGCGCTCGCTGGTATAGTCAACCGTATAGTCGATTACCGTTTCGGTCACCGTGGCTGACCGGATCGCCTGCGCCAGCCGTTCCTGCGCCAGCTTGGTCATCATCAGCGCAAAGCCTTTGCCTTCATCGCCCAGCATGGCGTCGGAAGACACGCGCAAATCGTCAAAGAACAGTTCCGAAGTGTCCTGCGCCTTCATCCCCAGCTTGTCGAGATTCTTGCCGCGCTTGAACCCGGGCAGGCTGGCATCGACCAGAAACAAGGTCACGCCTTTGGCACCCGCCAAGGTGTCGGTCTTGGTGGCCAGCACCAGAACATCACACATCTGGCCGTTGGAAATGAACACTTTCTGGCCATTGATGACAAAATGATTGCCGTCGCGTTCAGCCTTGGTGCGGATCGCCTTCAGATCGCTGCCGGCGTGCGGCTCGGTCATGCCAAGCGAGCCGATCGCTTCACCGCGCACCATTTTCGGCAACCAGTGGCGCTTTTGCTCTTCGCTGCCGAACGACAGGATATAGGTCGCGACCAGATCGGTGTGGATCAGGAACCCCGGGCCGCTGGCGCCCACGCGCCACAGTTCCTCAAACACCACCACGTCGAACAGGTAATCGAGCCCCAGCCCGCCATATTCTTCCGGCACCGTGCAGCACAGCATGCCCGCCGCGCCCGCCTTCAGCCACAGGTCGCGCGGGACAATCCCGTCCTTTTCCCATTGTTCGTGATAGGGAACGATTTCGTCTGCGATGAAGCGGCGCACGGTTTCGCGCCACATCTCGTGTTCGGGCTGAAACAGGTTTCTTTCGATCATCGCGTCAGTGCCCCAAACACGCCTGGCGGGTTGTCCGGGCTGCCACGCCATCACGGCAGGCCGTGCTGGCCACTGCCGTTTGCGGCGTGTCTGCAGATTGTGCGTTGCCCCGGTTTGTCATACGTCTCTCAGAACCAGCCCTTGCCAGATAATGTTAAGCTGTTTACTACCTGATTCGATCCTGTCAAGCTGATGACGCGGATTTCCGGCTGGTGACGCCGCCGGGCAGGATCGGAGCAGAACAGAATGCGGAGGGCCTGGTGACTTTCGGAATCGCACAGATCGGCGGCTATCTGCCGCTGTTCCGGCTTGACCGGAAGACGGCGGCGCGCGAACTGGCGTGGTCGGGCCTTGCCATGCCGAGGTCCGGCCGGCGCGCGGTTGCCGGGTGGGACGAAGACCCGCTGACAATGGCGGTCGAGGCTGCGCGGGGGCTGTGTGCAGGTGCGGCGCCGGCGGCGTTGCGGTTTGCTTCGACATCGGCCTATTTCACGGACCGGGCGCAAAGCGCGATTGCGCTGGACGCGCTGGCACTGCCGCGCACGGTGCGCACATCAGACAGCGCCAATGCCCGCCGCGCAGGGGTCGGTGCGTTGATTGATGCCCTGAACAGCGGCTCTGACGAAATCATCATGGCCGCAGAAAAGCGTCAGACTGCGCCGGGCAGCGCCGCGCAACTGGCCTTTGGTGACGGCGCCGCGGCGGTGCGCACAGGGGCTGGTGCGGCCGCGCGCCTGGCCGGGCAGGCCAGCCTGTCGCACGATTTCATCGATCGCTATGCGTCGGTCGGTCACCCGCATTCCTATGCCTATGAAGAACGCTTTGTCCGCGATGTGGCAGTGGCTGAATTCTTCGTTCCTGCTGTGCGCGCCGCCTGCGCCAACGCGGGGATTGCACCGGCGCAACTGGCGCAAGTGGCCTGTGCTGAACCGGTGTCGGCGACATGGAAAGCGGCGGCCAAGGCGCTGCAATGCACTGCCCCCAATCATTGCGAGGCGCTGGCCGACCTGGCCGGAGACCTGGGTGCCGCACATCCTCTGTTCGGGCTTGGCCTGGCCTTGGCTGCGGCGCGGCCGGGGGATTTCGTGCTCGTTGCCGGGTTCGGCAGCGGTATCGATACACTGGTTTTCGAAGTTCTGGCGCCCGTGCCGGGCTGCGATGCCATGGTGGCTGCGCTGGCCGAAGGGCAGGTGCTTTCCAGCTATTCGCGGTTCCTCAACCTTGCCGGATCGATTGCGCTCGATTGGGGCATGCGTAGATC
>CAITOD010000180.1 GCA_903893935.1 uncultured Sphingomonadales bacterium | reverse complement strand
CGCTTGTGCCGCACCTGGCTTGCGTAGATTCCGAACCTGCCGGTTGCCGCGCGAGACGATAGCGTTTCGGCATCGTTGGCAGAAACGGCGTCGCAGCCGGCTTTCTGTCGGACGCTGCCCTGCCGCCCTTGCGCGTTTCAAGCGCAATGCCGTGTTCGCACCGCGTTGCTTTGCCAACCAGAAAGGCAATTATGACTCATCCGAATCCGAACAGCCCGCATCTTAACGGTCCGCATCTCAACGGCCATCATTCCACCACGCTCGCCGCGATTTTCACGCATCCGGCGTCGCACAATGTCGAATGGCACGACGTCGTGTCGTTGCTCAACCATCTCGGCAGCGCCAGCGAGCGGCACGGAGGCGGTTATGCGGTGGCGATCGGGGCGGAGCGCATCACGCTGGCGCGGCCGCACGGCCACGATCTGGGCGACGAGGAATTGCGCACTTTGCGAGCCTTCTTGACGCGGGCCGGGCTGTCACCCGATGGCAAACCGGCCGAGTACGCGGTTTCGCTGCCCGAAGTCTGGGGGATCGTCCTGATCGACCATCACCAGGCGCGACTGTTTTCGCCTGGGGCAAGAGGCGGCGATCATGCCGCGCTCCACATCATCCGCCCCAACGACGATGACGGGTCGCGCGCCCGCGTTTCGCATCGGCAGGGCGACGACGATCACGATGGCGGCCGCGCTGCGGAAGACGACGGCTATTACCATCGCATCGCTGCCGAACTGGCACTTGCGCAGCGGATCGTGGTGCTGAGCGACGGCCACGGCCGCAGCAGCGCGGGCGAATATCTGATCGACTATGTCAAACGCCACGATCCCGCGCTGGCGGCGCGGATCATCGCCAGCGACAGGGTGGATATCTCGCAAACATCCGACAATGTAGCGGTTGCGACCGGTCTGGCCCTGCTGAAAGCCGCCTGACGCAAACAGGCCTTACGCAAACTGGCCTTACGCAAACTGGCCTTACGCAAAAAAGGGCGCGCGCGGCTTCGCAATCCAAGCCGCGCGCGCCAACGTCAGCCGACCACCAGCAAGTCGTTTTCGACTTCGGTGATCCCGGGCGATCCCCAGGCCGTGCTCGCGGCGGTGCGCTTGTCGGCGGGGGTATGGACGGTGCCTTTCAGCGTGACTTTGCCACCGTCGGCGGTGACTTCGATTGTGGTGGGATCAAACCATGACCGGTGCAGCGCCTTGCCGATGTCGTGGCTGATATCGGCGAGGTTTACATGGGCCTTGATCGTGATGTGGTTGGTCACGCCGACCACGCCGCGCAACCCGCGCACGACGGCTTCGGCCGAATCCTTTTCGAAATGCCACTCGACTTCGCCGGTCAGCTTGATCCAGCCGTCTTCGACTTCGACTTTGACCGCATCGTGCGGCACGGTGACTTCCCAGGCCAGCCGGTCGATCGCCGCGCGCGCCATTGTCGCGTCGCTGTGCGAGGCCTGGTCGGGCAGCACCACTTCGATTTCCTGTGCCACGGCTTTCACCCCGCGCACGCGGGCGGCGGCGTGTTCGGCGGCGAGTTTGATCAGGTAATTGGGCACTTGCCCGCTCAATGTGACAATGCCGGCGCTGGCCGTTACGCCGATGTGCGCGGCATTGACGCTGGGCTCCCACAGGAACTCGGCGAGTACGGCTTCTTGCAGCTGGCGATCCTGAGACATGACTGTTCCTGCGGGCCGATGGGGAACGGGTTCTGCCGCAGCTCGGCCGACCGCGTGCGAGCCCGATCTGCGGCGCGCCTTCGCCGTGCGGCAGCATCGGATTCTACGCGACAGGCGCGATTGCGTAGATTCCGGCGCTGTGGCGCGCCGGCAGCGGCGATAGTCTTCGGGCCAGCAGCAGCCGCCCCAGCCCACAACGCCAAGGAACCGCCCCGATGAAACTGCAACACGCATCAGCCCCTGGCCCGCTGGCCAATCACGCGCGGCCGACCCATGCCTGGCTCGTTGGCGGCGGCATCGCCTCGCTGGCGGCTGCGGCATTCCTGATCCGCGATGGCGATATGCGCGGCTGCGACATCACCATTCTCGAAGAGAGCGACCGGCTGGGCGGCAGCCTCGATGGCGCAGGTGATCCGGAGCACGGCTATGTGCTGCGCGGCGGGCGGATGCTCGAAAGCAAATATCTGTGCACGTTCGATCTGTTCGGCACGATCCCCACGCTCGACGGCAAGACCACGGTGACGCAGGAAATCATGGCGTGGAACCACCTCCTGCAGACCAATTCCAAGGCCCGGCTGGTGCGCGACGGCGTCCGCGAAACCGACCCCCAGTTCGGCCTTACCGAGCGCCATATCCTGATCATCGAGCGGCTGGCGATCGAGCCCGAAGCGATGCTGGGCGAAACGACCATTGCCGACCAGTTCGACGCGCGGTTTTTCCGCACCAATTTCTGGATCATGTGGCGCACCACGTTTGCGTTTCAGCCGTGGCACAGCGCGGCCGAGTTCCGCCGCTATCTGTTGCGCTTTTCGCATATGATCTCGGGCTTTGGCCGGCTCAAGGGGATCATGCGCACCGTTTACAACCAGTATGATTCGCTGGTGCGCCCGTTGCAGGCCTGGCTTGAGGAACACGGGGTCAACTTTGCCTATCGCACCGCGGTGACCGACCTGTCGATGGGCGGGCGCGCCGATCGGACCACGGTCGATCGGATCGTGTGCGGCGACCATGGCAAAGCGTGGGACATTGCAGTGGGCCCGCACGATCTGGTGCTGGTAACGCTGGGGTCGATGACCGAAGGATCGCACCTCGGCACGATGGACAGCGCGCCGGCCATGGGCGACAAAGACGATGGCGGGGCGTGGCGCATGTGGGAAACGCTGGCGCAAGGCCGGCCCGAATTCGGCCATCCGGCGGTGTTCGACGACCATGTCGCGCAATCGCGCTGGACTTCTTTCACAATCACGCTGCACGAGCCCGAATTCCTGAAACTGGTGCGCGATTTCAGCGGCAATGTGCCGGGCGAAGGCGGGCTGATCACCTTTGTCCAGTCAAACTGGCTCGCTTCGATCGTGATCCCGCACCAGCCGCATTTTCTCGGCCAGCCCGATGGTGTGTCGGTGGTCTGGGGCTATGGGCTGACCGTCGATGCGCCGGGCAATTTCGTTGCCAAGCCGATGGCGGAATGCAGCGGGCGCGAGATCATGACCGAAATCATGGGGCATCTGGGCATTGTGGCGCAGGCGCCCGGCATTCTGGCAAGCTCGATCTGTATCCCCTGCATGATGCCGTTCATCACCAGCCAGTTTCTGCCGCGCGGGCCGGGCGATCGCCCCCAAGTGATCCCCGCCGGCTATGGCAATCTGGCGCTGCTCGGCCAGTATTGCGAAATGCCCGACGATGTCGTGTTCACAGTGGAATATTCGGTGCGTTCGGCCCAGGCCGCCGTCTACGCGCTGCTCGGCCTCGCGCGCAAACCGCCCCCGGTCTACAAGGGCGTGTTCGACACGCGCGTGCTGCTGCGCGCCTTCATGGCGCTTCACGGGCTGGGCCGCGACGAACCGTCGCTTGTGAAAACGGTATGACGCGGCAACATCACGCCTGAGGATGATTGGCCAGCCATTCCTTCAAGGCGGCATCGATACGGGTCTGCCAACCCGCACCCGTTGCGCGGAAACGATCGAGCACGTCGCGCGACAAGCGGATGGTGGTGCGCTGTTTGGTAACATCAGCCTTGGGGCGACCGCGCAATTTGCGCTGGAGCGACAGCGGCAGACCGTCGATCCCGACCGCTTTTGCGACCATCTTGTCTGTCCATTCGGG
>CAITOD010000179.1 GCA_903893935.1 uncultured Sphingomonadales bacterium | reverse complement strand
GGGCGGATATATTTCATCGTGTCGTGGATCGCCATGCCGGCGGTAACCACGCCGCCGGGCGAATTGATATACATCGCGATGTCCTTCGACGGGTTTTCCGATTCGAGGAACAGCAGCTGCGCGATGATCACCGAGGCCATGTGGTCTTCGACTTCGCCGGTCACGAAAATGATGCGCTCGCGCAGCAGCCGCGAATAGATGTCAAAGCTGCGCTCGCCGCGGCTCGATTGCTCGACAACCACCGGGATCAGCGCCCCGGTCACGGGATCTTGCGAAAATTTGCCTTGGGCGCCTGACGCGCCGAACAGGTCGAGCATGGGTGTCCTCGTTCAATGGATGCGAGCGCCTATGTCGCGTGCCCCGGCACGATGTTCAAGGGCATTAACCCATAACGCGCACGATTGCCGGGGGTATGCCCGTTTCACCCTCTTGCAGCGACGTGCATGCACCAGCACAGTCGTCCCGAAAGGGGATCGTTCAACCATGTTTCGTCCAGCCACCGCCGCCATCATCGTTGCCGCCGCTACGTTGCCGGTCACCGCGGCGCAGGCGCAAACCGCAGTCGATGGCTATCTGGCGCGGATTGCGGCGTTCAATCACACCGGGCCGCAGCTCAACGCGGTCATCGCGGTCGATCCCGACGCGACGGGCGCGGCCGAAGCCGCGCGCCGCATCGCCGGGCCGCTGGCGGGCAGGCCGGTGCTGATCAAGGACAACATCGAAGTGGCCGGGCCGATGGCGACCACCGCCGGCAGCCTCGCGCTCGCCGGCAATGTGACCGGGCGCGACGCGCCGCTGGTCGCGGCGCTCCGTGCCGCAGGCGTGGTGATCCTGGGCAAGACCAACTTGTCCGAATGGGCCAATATCCGCTCGAGCCAGTCCTCGAGCGGATGGAGCGCGGTCGGCGGCCAGACGCGCAACCCGCATGCCACCGACCGCTCGCCGTGCGGATCATCATCGGGAAGTGGTGCGGCCGTGGCGGCCGGCATGGCCTGGGCCGCGATCGGCACAGAGACCGACGGGTCGATCACCTGCCCGGCATCGATGAACGGCCTCGTCGGGTTCAAACCCACGGTGGGCCTCGTCAGCCGCACGCATGTCGTGCCGATCAGCCACAGCCAGGATACCGCCGGGCCAATGACCACCAGCGTGCACGATGCCGCGCTGCTGCTGACCGCGATGGCGGGCAGCGACGCGGCCGATCGCGCCACTGCCGAAGCCGATCGCCGCAAGACCGACTATGTCGCGGCGCTGGCGGGGGCCAGCCTGAAAGGCCTGCGCATCGGCGTATTGCGCAAGTCGGCGGGCACCAATCCCAAAGTGCTCGCGCTGTTCGACCATGCGCTGGCCGATCTGCGCGCCGCCGGCGCCGAGCCGGTCGAGATCGATTACGAGCCAGACCCTGCCATGGCCCGCGACGAACTGGTGGTCATGCTCTACGAATTGCGCGTCGATCTGGATGCCTATCTGGCCGGGCTGCCTGGCCCGGTGCCCGTGCGCAGCCTGGCCGATGTGATCGCGTTCAACCGCGCGCATGCCGCGCAGGAACTGCGCTGGTTCGGGCAGGACTTGTTCGAAACCGCCGCCAAGACGACCGATGCGGCCGCCTATCATCAGGCGCGCGCCAATTCGTTGCGGCTGGCAGGCAAAGACGGCATCGACCGGCTGTTGAGCGAACACCATCTCGCGCTGCTGGTGGCCCCGACCGCAGCGCCGGCCTGGCCGATCGATCTGGTTACCGGCGATCACGGGATCGATGTGGGTGCGGGCAGCCTGCCGGCGATCGCCGGCTATCCGCACCTTACCGTGCCGATGGGCGCGGTCGAAAGCCTGCCGGTCGGGCTGTCGTTCATCGGCGCGGCGTGGGACGATGCGCGCGTGCTGGCGGCCGGCGCGGCTTATGAAGCGGCGCGCACAGCGCCGCTTGCGTCACCCACATTCAAGCCCTGGCAGGAGCGCGCCCCCGATCAGGCCGATTGACGGACACGTTCCTGCAACGCCTGCAATGCCGCGAGTTGCGCTTCCATTGCGCGCATGCGCGCTTCGGCTTTGGCCAGTTTGGCTTTCATGTCGTCGGCTCGGCGCCGTGCCGACGACCAGCGCGACAGGCGCCGCCCGCTGTCGCGCAGCACAAACGCCAGAATATCGATAAATCCCTGCCGCCGGGGCACGAGCGCCCGCGCGGTGGGCAAGGCCACCTCGGGACTTGTTGCGACCTCGACCGGGGCGGATGGCTCCGCGCACGCATCGGGCTCCGACGGCAGGGCGAGTGCGGGGGCGCACTCGATCTCGGTCTGGACGGCCGGACAAGCGGCCTCGTCCTGCGGCGATGGCGGCGATTCTGCCGCTTCGGCGGGCGGCTCGATAATCAACTGTTCGACGCTCGGCAAGGCCGGTATCGCGGGCGGCTGCGTAGCGGGCAGCGCAACCACCGGACTGGCCACCGGGGCAGCCAGCGCTTCGGTGCGCGCCAGTGCAGCGGCGCGGCGCGCCGCTTTCTTGGCGGCCTTGCGGCTCATGGCTGGCGGGGAATGGGCTGGCGGGGGATTGGCAGATGCAGAAGCCGGCGCCGGAACCGCGGTTGCCGGCCACGACGCGGCGGTGATCACCGCACCGCGATGCGGCGGCAAGACCGTGTCGGCGGGGAAGCTGGCGGGCGGTGCGGCGCTTTGGCGCAGCATGAAAGCGATGTCGTCGCGTGGGCTGGGCGCGGACGGCGGCCGAACCGCATTGCGCGCAAGTTTTTCGTGGCGATTCCGCACCTTATACATCGCGCGACCCCCTTCAGGTTTCGTCGATGCGGCGATTCTCTCATACCCTGATTCGCGGTGTCAATAAGGATTTTTACTAGGATGAACATTACAAGAAAAAGGCGGCCCCGACCGGGACCGCCTTTTTGCGTTGTTCGTTGAAACAGAGCGATTATTCGGCCGGCGCGTCTTCGGCGGCGGCTTTCTTCTTGGGCGCAGATTTTTTCTTCGGCGCGGCAGGCGCTTCGCCGGCAGCTTCGGCAGCAGGTGCTTCCTCGGTCGCTTCGGCTTCAACAGCCGCCTTCTTCTTGGCTGCGGCCTTCTTTTTGGGCGCGGGCGTTTCTTCGGCCGCTGCGTCGGCTGCGGGCGCAGGCGCTTCTTCAGCCGGCGCGGCTTCGGCGGGCGGGTTGCCGTTTTCGTCGGCTTCGATCGCGGCCTGCAGCGCGTCGCGGGTTACTTCGCGCGTGGTGACTTCGGCCTGGTCGAACAGGAAATCGACCACTTTGTCTTCATACAGCGGCGCGCGCAGCTGGGCCGCGGCCATCGGTTCGGAACGAATGTATTCGAGGAACCGCTCGCGGTCTTTTTCGGGATACTGCTGCGCCGCCTGGCGGATCAGCATGTCCAGTTCCTGGTTGGTGATCACCACGCCATTGGCCTGGCCGATTTCGGACAGCAACAGGCCGAG
>CAITOD010000178.1 GCA_903893935.1 uncultured Sphingomonadales bacterium | reverse complement strand
GTCGGGATCGAGCGGATTTCGACCAACCTGGTGGCGCAGCAGGCGGGGGTAACCCCGCCTGCGCTCTATCGCCATTTCCGCAACAAGTATGACTTGCTGGCGGCGCTGGCCGAACGGTTGATGGCGCGACAGAACGCGGTGTTGATCGACTGGCTCGACCGTTGGCGCACGCAGGGGCTGACCGCGCAGTTGCCCGACCTGTTCCGCCAGACCGCGCTGGTCACCGATGCCGAGCCGGGCGGCGTGTGGATCGAACGCGCCTTGCGCGCGGTGCCGCAACTGGCGCCGATCCGTGTGGCTTCGCACCGGCACGTGACCGACCGGATCGCCGCAGTGATGGCCGACCTCGCGCCCGGACAAGACCCCGCCATGATCTGGCGCCGCGTCCGGCTGGCGGTCGAACTGGGCTATGCGCTCGATGAAATGCTCCACGAGGAAGACCGCGTCGATCGCGAAGACCTGTTTGCCGATGCGGCGCGCGCGATCGAGGCGATTTTTGCCAACCCCGGCGAGGACGCTCATGACGCCTAGACTCTGGCCGCTTGTCGCGGCGCTGCTGCTGGCGGCGTGCCATTCGGCGCAGCCGCTGACCGAAGCGCAATCTGCCGCGCGGCGCCCCGCCGATGTGCGCCTCGCCGCGCTCTATGACCGGTCGTGCCGCGCCTGCCATACCGTTCGCGACAGCGGCGCGCCGCTGTCGGGCGACCACACGCAATGGGATGCACGCTGGGCCAAAGGGCCGGGCGTGCTGCTGCAGAACGCGGTGGCCGGGTACAACAAGATGCCCGCCGGCGGGCAATGCCCGACGTGCACGGCGGCAGACTATGCCGCGCTGATCCGCTTCATGGCCGATCAGCCGCAATAACACGAACGGGGGAGAGAACCGGTGGGCGCAACGCGCAGAACAATGCTGATCGGGGGCGGCGCCTTGGCCGCAGGCGTGGCCGGGTTGGCCGGGCGCCGGATCTGGCTTGATCGCGAACCCGCAGCGCTGCCCGCCGTCGATGGCGAGGGGCATTTGCTGTGGCAGAACTGGTCGGCGACCGAACATGCCTACCCCGCCACGCGGCTGGCGCCCGCGAGTGCGGACGAAGCGGCGCATGCGCTCAAAACCGCCGCCGGCCCGGTGCGGATGGTCGGCGCCAGCCACAGTTTCACCGGGCTGGTGCCGACGCCAGCGACGCTGATCAGCCTCGATCGCATGACAGGCGTGCTCGGGCACGATCCGGAGACCAACCAGGCGAGCGTCGCTGCCGGCACGCGGCTTTACGAATTGGGGCCGGCGCTCGCGAAGATCGGCCAGGACATGCCCAATCTGCCCGATATCAACAAGCAGTCGCTGGCCGGCGGCACACAGACCGGCACGCATGGCACCGGGCGCGGGTTCAGGGCGGTGCACGGCGGGATTCTCGCGTTCGATCTCGCCACCCCGCGCGGCGAAGTGATCGAATGCAGCGCCACAAGCAATCCCGACGCGTTCAACGCCGCGCGCGTGGGCATCGGCGCCTTCGGCGTGGTGACGCGCTTTACCATGCAGAACCATCCGCTCAGCCGGGTGAAGAAAGTCACATCGCTGCGGCCGCGCGAAGACCTGATCGCGGGCTGGGACGAATTGCTGGCCAAACACCGCAATGTCGAATTCTATGTGATCCCGTTCAGCCACTGGGGCCAGCTGATCACGCACGACGAAACCACCGAACCGGTGCGTCCGCGCGGGCCCGATACCGACACCGATGGGCAGATGAAGCTCAAGCACGCGCGCGACTTGCTCGAATTCGCGACGCCCTTGCGGTTCTGGATGCTCGACGATCTGATCGCGGGCATGCCCGAACAAGTCGCGATCGACGAAGGCTGGAAACTGCTGTCGAACGAACGCTCGGTGCGCAACCGCGAGATCGAATACCACCTCCCGCGCGAAACGCAGATGGCCGCCTTGCGCGACGTGCTCGATGCGATCGAACGCTATCGCAGCGATGTGTTCATCCCGGTCGAAGTGCGTCGGATCGCCGCCGACGATGCCTGGTTGTCGCCGTTCTATGGGCGCGAAAGCGGGTCGATCGCGGTGCACACTTATTACAAGGACGACTATCGGTTCTTCTACACGCTGATCGAGCCGATCTTGCGCCGCTACGGCGGGCGGCCGCACTGGGGCAAGCTCAACAGCCTGCAGCATGATGATTTCGCCGCGCTCTATCCGCGCTGGAAAGACGCGCTGGCGGTGCGCGAGGCGCTCGATCCGCAAGGCAAATTGCTCAATCCCTATCTGACGCGGGTCATGCGTCGTGGTTAGGCTGTCGCGCCGCAGCGCGGTGGCGGGCGGGCTGGTCACCCTTGGTGCAGGCGGGCTGATCGGCTTGCGCAAAGCCGATCATGGCGGCGATCATGATGGCTATTTCAGGCGTTTGCAGGCGGTGCTCGTGCAAGCGGGGATCGCGCAGCCCACGCTGGTGGTCGACAAGGCGCGGCTCGATGGCAATATCGCCCGGCTGCGCCATGCCGTCGGCGCGGCGCATCTAGAT
>CAITOD010000177.1 GCA_903893935.1 uncultured Sphingomonadales bacterium | reverse complement strand
TTATCTCAAGGAATTTGCCGAGGCCCCCGATGCGGTGCTGGTCGCGGCGCTTGACGGCACGCGTATTGTCGGTGCTGCGACCGCCGCGCCGATGCTGCATCAAAAGGCCGAATTCCGCGATCCCTTTGCGGCGCGCGGGCTCGATGTCGCGCGCCTGTTCTATTTCGGCGAAAGCGTGCTGCTGCCCGAATATCGCGGGCAGGGCGTGGGACACGCCTTTTTCGACCATCGCGAGGCGCAGGCGCGGCGGATCGGCGCAACCGCCGCGTGCTTTGCCGCGGTCATTCGCCCAGAGGATCATCCGGCGCGGCCCCTGGCCTACGTTCCGCATGATGCGTTCTGGACCAAACGCGGCTATGCCCCGGTGCCGGGGCTGGTCACCCGGCTTGGCTGGAAGGACCATGGCGACATGGATGAAACGCTCAAACCGATGCAATACTGGCTGCGGCAATGGTGATTTCGACCTGGCGCGTGGCGGCCGCGCAATATCCGATCGACCGGCTGGCCGATTGGGACGCCTATGCGACCAAGCTGTCGCGCTGGGTGGCCGAGGCGGCGGCCGGCGGCGCGGTGCTGGCGGTGTTTCCCGAATATGCCGGCATGGAACTGGCGAGCCTCGATCCCGCAACAATGGGCGATCTGCACGCCTCGATCGAGACGGTTTCGGCGCTGCTGCCCCGAGTCGATGCGCTGCACAGCGCTTTGGCGCAGCAGCACGGCATGTGGATTCTGGCGGGCAGCGCGCCCCGCAAGCTCACCAATGGCCGGTTCGTCAACACCGCCCGGCTGTTCGCGCCCGATGGCCGCGCGGCGTATCAGGACAAGCTGCTGATGACGCGGTTCGAACGCGAACAGTGGGGGATTGTCGGCGGCGAGGGGGTCACGCTGTTTGTCACCCCGCTCGGCCGGCTGGCGGTGCTGATCTGTTACGACAGCGAATTTCCCCTGCTGGCGCGCGCTGCGGTCGAAGCGGGCGCCGAAGTGCTGCTGGTGCCAAGCTGCACCGAAACCATGCGCGGGTATTGGCGGGTGCGGCTGGGCAGCCAGGCGCGCGCGCTCGAAGGCCAGTGCTATGCGGTGCACAGCCCCACCATCGGCAATGCGGACTGGTCGCCGGCGGTCGATCGCAATCGCGGCGCGGCCGGCGTTTACGGTCCGCCCGATGCCCATGCCGGCGCGGGCATTGCCATGCCTGATGACGGCGTGCTGGCGATCGGCGAGGAAAGCCGGGCGCAATGGGTCTTTGCCGATCTCGACCTTGGCCATATCGCCACTTTGCGCGCCGATGGCGGCGTGCTCAATGCGCGCGACTGGGCCGAACAGCCCGGTGCCGAACGCCTGCCGCCCGTCACCATTGTCGATCTGACCTGAGGATTGCCCACCCATGCGCTTGGCCCGACGCGAACTCCTGCATGCCGGTGGCGGTCTTGCCGCTGCACTGCTGACCGGTCTTGGCACGCAGGCGCGCGCCGCAGCGCGCCCGGTCAAACCGGTCGTGCTCGGCCAGCGCGGGTGCAGCGCGCTGCG
>CAITOD010000176.1 GCA_903893935.1 uncultured Sphingomonadales bacterium | reverse complement strand
CCGCTGCGCAGGCCGATTTCGACACGATCCCGTTGCCGCATGTGGACAAGCTCGATTGCGCCGAAGCGCCGGTGGCATGACGCGCGCGGTGAAACTCGGGCTGACGCTGCTCGTCGCCATCGCGCTGGGGCATTTCGTGGTGATCCTCGGCGCGCCGCGCGTGATCATGACGATCGCGATGGCGCGGCTGTCGCATGGCGGCGAATGGGTCAACCGGTTCCATTTTGCCGGCCGGGTCGATGCCAAAGCGCGCTGGGTGGTGCGGCCTTCGCCCGATCTTGCCTATGCCAGTTGCGTCTATGACGTGTCGCACGGGCCGATTGCGGTCGAGGCGGCACCGAGCGCCGACCATGGCTTTGCCTCGCTTTCGGTGTTTGCTGCCAACACCGACAACATCGCCGCGTTCGATACGTTTGCCCAGCCGCGCGGCATCCGGTTCGCACTGGCGCTGCCGGACCAGCCGGTTCCGCCCGGATGGCCCGTGGTGCGCGCGACCACCGCGCGCGGGATTATTCTCGACCGGCGCCTGGCACCCGATGCCACGGCGTTTGCCGCCGCCGACCGGGCCCGGCGCGGCGATCTTTGCGGTCCAATCTAGCCAAGCAGGATCATCACGCCCGCGCCCAGCGCGATCATCACGCCGCCCGCCGCGCGCGTGTGGTTGACGCGTTCGCGCAGGAACACCGAGGCGATGACCAGCCCGAATACGATCGAGGTTTCGCGCAGAGCGGCCAGCCGCGCCACATTGCCGAGCTTGTAGGCGGCCAGCGCCAGGCCGTACGTCACCACCGACAGCGCGCCGGCGACGAGCCCGGCGCGCCATTGTGAGCGCGCTGCGACAATGAAATCGCCGCCGCGCCACCAGGCATAAAACCCGCCGATGCCCGCACCGGTGGCGATGAAATCCCACACCACATAGCTCATTGTGGTGGGAGCGGCGCGCACGCCTTTGGCATCGACCACGGTGAACGCGGCAATCGCCGCGCCCGACGCCATGGCCCAGCCCAACGTGTGCAAAGGCGGGGTGTTGCGCGCTGCCACCAGCAGCGTGCCGATCACGACCGCACCGATCGCCAGCGCGATCACCGGCGTCACCGCGTCGCCCAGCACCACGGTCGCGGCAATCGCGGCGATCACCGGCGCGCTGCCGCGCATCACCGGATAGACCGCGCTCATGTCGGCCATGGCATAAGCGCGGATCAGGCATTGCAGATAGAACAGATGCACCGCCATCGATCCGGCAAGGCACAGCCAGGCGCCGCTGGGCAGCGGCACGACCATTGCCAGCGGCAGCACCAGCAGAGCGCTCGATCCGTCGATCAGCGCGCGGCCCGACATCTTGTCGGGGCCCCCGGCCTTGAAGATCGCATTGACCGTGGCGTGCAGCGCGCCCGATCCGACCATCATCAGCGCCGCCGCTTGCGCGGGCGCAATCAGGCGAAGCGTTCCCGCAGTGCGAGCAGCGCCAGCGCCGCTTTGGCCGCTTCGCCACCTTTGTCCTTTTGCGCGGGGTCGGCGCGGACCAGCGCCTGGGCCTCGTTTTCAACCGTCAGAATGCCGTTGCCGATGGCGAGGCCATCGATTGTCAGCGCCATGATCCCGCGCGCGCTTTCGCCCGCGACGATTTCGAAATGATAAGTCTCGCCGCGAATGACCACGCCGATTGCGACATATCCGTCGTAGTCGCCGCTCTGGTCGGCGAGCGCGATGGCAGCGGGGATTTCGAGTGCGCCGGGCACGGTGATTACCTCGGCCTTGTGGCCTGCGTCCTTGATCGCGGCTTTGGCGCCCTTGATCAGCAGGTCGTTGAGGTGGTCGTAGAACCGGGCTTCGACAATCAGGAGCTTGGCCATTGCGTTCCTTACGGGGTTATCGACTGTTCGCCGACGATGTTCAGGCCATAGCCTTCGATGGCGACAACATTGCGATGTGAATTGGTCAGCAGCACCATGTCGTGCACGCCCATGTCGGCGAGGATCTGTGCGCCGATGCCATAGCTGCGCAAGTCCATGTCGCCGCCGCCTTTGCCGCTTACTTCGGCGACCAGCTGGGTGGGGTCTGACGGCATCAGCACCACGATCAGCCCGGCGCCGGCTTCGCCGATTGCCGCCATTGCGCGTTGCAGCACGCGTTTGCGCGGTCCAGGCTGACCAAGCACGTCGGACAGCACCGAGATTGCGTGCATGCGCACCAGGGTCGGGCGGTCGGGATCGATCGCGCCTTTTTGCAGCACCAGATGCGCCGCGCCATCGACTTTGTTGCGATAGGTGCGGATCGACCAGTCGCCGCCGTAATCCGACTGGAACGGCGCCTGGCTGGTGCATTCGACGAGGTTGTCGTGGCGGCGGCGGTATTCGATCAGATCGCGGATCGTGCCGATCTTGAGACCGTGGCGCCGCGCGAACGGCACCAGATCGTCCATTCGCGCCATCGTGCCGTCTTCGCGCATGATTTCGCAAATCACCCCCGACGGGTTGAGCCCGGCCAGCCGCGCAATATCGACCGAAGCCTCGGTATGCCCGGCGCGCACCAGCGTGCCGCCATCGCGCGCGATCAGCGGGAACACGTGGCCAGGGGTGACGATGTCGTCGCGGCTCTTCGACGCATCGATCGCCACTGCAACGGTGCGCGCGCGGTCGGCGGCGGAAATGCCGGTGGTGACGCCTTCGCGCGCTTCGATCGACACGGTAAAGGCGGTTTCATGCCGGGTGCGGTTGTTTCGGCTCATCAGTTCGAGCCCGAGCTGATCGACGCGCATGCGGGTCAGCGTCAGGCAGATCAGCCCGCGCCCGTGGGTGGCCATGAAATTGATCGCATCGGGCGTGGCCATCTGCGCGGGGATCACCAGATCGCCCTCGTTTTCGCGGTCTTCGTCATCGACCAGGATGAACATGCGGCCATTGCGCGCTTCGTCGATGATTTCCTCGATCGGCACCAGCGCGGGGGTGTCGTCGCTGTCGCTCAGCACGCGTTCGAGCTTGGCGAGCGTATCGGCAGTCGGGTTCCATCCCGGCTGCGTGAGATCGCGCAAGGTGTTGGCGTGGAGCCCGGCAGCGCGGGCGAGGCTGGTGCGCGACATGCCGCCATCGGTAACGAGTCGGCGAATGCGATCAATGAGGTCTGTGGACATGGTCCCAACTTATGTCACCACAATGTGCATTGCAAGGAGCGATGGCACATTGTGATGTGAATTTTGTGCATTCGCGCTGGTTCTGCTGCGGCTGCTAGCGCTGCAACAAGGCCACACTCATTTGACCCTGTACCAAGGTGTGGCGGGAAATTTAAATAACCGGTTGACAAACAACCCCCCGCGTTATGTTTTGTGACCTCGGAAGCCCCGCAAAACGATGGGTTCCGCTGGAGAGAGAGGTCCGAAGATATGAGGGGCAAGCTTTGCCTGCTGGCTGGCGTATGCGCAGCCGCCGTCAGCACCGTCGCACTGTCGCAATCCGCCTTTGCGCAAGACGCCAAACCGGCTGCCGATACGGGCGGCATTCAGGAAATCATCGTCACCGCGCAGCGCCAGTCGCAGCGGTTGCAGGATGTGCCGATCGCGGTCAGCGCGTTCAACGCGCAAGCGCTTGAAAAGCAGCAGATCAAGACCACCAGCGACTTGCAGCTGTCGTTGCCCAACGTCACTTTCTCGAAGACCAATTTCACCACATCGAGCTTCACCATCCGCGGCATCGGCCAACTGTGCGTGGGTGAATCGTGCGAACCTTCAACTGCGGTCAGCCTGAACAGCGCGCCGCTGTCGCCATCGACCCGCCTGTTCGAAGGCGAATTCTACGATCTGGCGCAAATCGAAGTTCTGCGCGGGCCGCAAGGCACGCTGTTCGGCCGCAATGCTACCGGCGGTGTGGTCGATATCCACACCGCGCCGCCGGCGCTCGGCAAACTCGAAGCCTCGGCCGATATCGAATACGGCAATTACAACGATATCCGCGCCAAAGGCATGGTCAACGTGCCGATCGGCGAGGACCTGGCGGTGCGCGCAGCCGGTTTTTATCTGCGGCGCGACGGTTACACCACCAACCTTTATGACGGATCGAAGATCGACGGTCGCGACGAATATGGCTTGCGCGCATCGCTGCGCTGGCAGCCGAGTTCGCGCACCACGTTCGATCTGGTGGGGCAATATTTCCACGAAAAAGATTCGCGCATGCGCATCCAGAAGCAGGAGTGCCAGACCGATCCGACCGGGATTTTGGGCTGTCTTGCGGGCCAGCTTGGCAGACCAGTAGTACAGGCCGCCGGCGGTCGGGAAGCT
>CAITOD010000175.1 GCA_903893935.1 uncultured Sphingomonadales bacterium | reverse complement strand
GGGCTATTTGGCCAGCAAAGTCGATGCCCCGCTGGTGATCGTCGGTGCGATGGCGTGGAAATCCGACGAGGAGCTGCGCCTGCTCAACGAGGAAAACATCGTCTTTCGCCGCACCATCGAAAACGACGAATTCACCCGCAAACGCGTGATGATCCTGCCTTATGCGCCGTTTTCGCTGCTGGTCAGCCTGATCCGCGGTGCGCGCGCCACGCTGTTCCCGTCGATTTACGAAGGGTTCGGCCTGCCGGTGCTCGAGGCGATGCTGCTCGGCACGCCGGTGATTTCTTCCAACACGGCAAGCCTGCCCGAAGTCGCCGGTGACGCTGCGCTGCTGGTCGATCCCTACGACACGAGTGCCATTGCGCGCGCGATCCGCCAGATCGATGCCGACTCCGGCCTGCGCGCCGATCTGGCCGCTCGCGGCCTGGTGCAAGCCGCAAAGTTCAGCCGCGAAGCCTATCGCGCCCGGCTGGCGCAAGTCTATCGCGCTGTCACCTGACCGGCCGATGATCCTCTATCTGCACATGCACAAATGCGCCGGCACCAGCGTGGTGCGCGCGGCCGCCGCCAGCGGCTTGCGGCTGCCCGCGCAGCACCAGAACGGCAACCTGATCGCCGCCGACGACCGCCCGATCAAATACCGCGGCGTGCCCAGCGCCGATCTGGCCGCGCTGCTCGATCGCCAGAGCGACGCCGGCGTGCAGTTCATGGCGATGGAATGGGATTTTCCCCGCCCCGAACAATTCGCCGGCACGCGCGCCTTGCGCACATTCACCAGCCTGCGCGACCCGCTGGCGCGCGCGATCTCCAATTTCCGAATGGACAAAGTTGCCGGCCACATCGATCCTGCCGTGCGCTTCGGCGATTACATCAACGGCGACGCGCTCTATTGCTCCGACAATTACTACGTCAAAATGCTCTGCCAGCTCTGGCCCAAAGACCACGCCACCCCCGCCGACCTCGCCTTTGCAATGGACGTGCTCGCCAGCTTCGAAGCGGTGATCGTGATCGAACAGGCCAATATGCCCCAGGTACTCGCCCGCTTCGGCATCACCCCCGAAGCCACCCGCCACAACGCCTTCCATGCCGACCCGGCACACTATCCATCGGGCGATGACCCCCGCCTGTGGATCAGCGACCGCGAAATCCGCGACTTCATCGCCCGCAACACCCTTGATTATGCGCTCTATTGCCACTGCACCCGCGCCATCCGGTTGGCGGATCGGTCAAGGCCCTGTGTTCAAGACGCGCGAAACCTTATCGGCGGATGATCATAACCGATGCAAAGGGTCGCGTCGGACGTATCGGCGGGATCGCTGCCGACCAGATTGGCGGCAATGAGCCGGGCAAGCGCGGTTTCCGCATCGCGTTCCAGCTGCTGCCCGGCGGGTGCGATTGTCTGCCCCTGAGGGCGGCGGCGCGACGCGCGATTTCCGGTCTGCGCGACACTTCGCAACTGCTTCATGATCGACTCGTCCCCTGAAAAGGCGCCGTGATGCAGCACCAGCCACGGGAGAACTTCCTCGCGCGCTTCAAGAACGCGAGCGATGTCAATGGCCTGCGCCTGGTCGGGCGCGCGGCCAAGCGTCAGCGTGATAGCCTCGCGCAGCCAGAGCGGGTCGAGGGTCATGAAGGCACCCTTTCAGCGAGGATTTCAGCGAAATAGGCCTCGATCGCGCGGGCCATGGCGTCGGTGCTGTAATGCGCGGTCCAGGCGGCGCGCGCCTGGGTGCGGCGGTGGGCGAGTTCTTCGCGGTCGGCGGTGAGCCAGGCGAGTTCGGCGGCGATCCGCGACGCGGCTTCGGGCGTATCAGGGATCAGGCGGGCGCCGTGGGCTTCGCCGGCCACTTCGCGCGCGGCAGCCGTGTCGAGTGCGATCACCGCGCAGCCAGCGGCCATCGCCTCGATCGCGACGAGGCCGAAGGATTCGAAGCGGCTGGGCATCAGCACCACGTCGGCTGCGACATAGGCGTGATCGAGCTTGTCGCGCGCGGCGATGCCGC
>CAITOD010000174.1 GCA_903893935.1 uncultured Sphingomonadales bacterium | reverse complement strand
AGCTGCCATTGAAACAGCACAGCACAACGCCGTGTTCGGGCAGGCCGAAATCCGCGCGCGTTGTCACCGTCTCGGCAATCGGTCGCTGATTGTCGTTGGGCTGATAGCTGTGCGGCAACAGAATCACGCTCTCGCTGTAATACGCGCGCGCCGCTTCGGGGATCACCACCGGGTCGGCGACAATATAATCGATAAAATCAGTGGCGAGCGAGCCGGGATAACCCAGATAACTGATCTGCACCGGAGCGAGCCGGTGCTGGAACACATCGAGCCGCGTACCCGCGGTATAGCCCTTGAGATCGATCGCGATGTCGAGCCCATGCGAGCGCGCAAGATCAGCCAGCGCGCGCGACGGCAGTTCGGCAACATCGAAAAAGTGATCGATGTGCTGCCGCGCCTGCTCGCCCCGGGCCCCTGGCGGCTGGCGCCCGTAACTGTAGGCGAAAATCTCGAAGCGCGCCTTGTCATGGTCGCGCAGCAGGCCCACCATCAGGAACAGGGTGGCGTGATCGTGGAAATCCGCGCTGAAATACCCGATCCGCAGCCGTTCGGGGCGCTTCGCCGGACGTGCCGGCAGCAGCAATGCGGCCTGCTTGTAGCGTTCGGCCGCCCATTTACGCGAAAATTCCAGTTGCAGCGCCGCATCATCCGCCAGCGCCAGCATTGTCAAACCGGCCGGCGCGCCGGTTTGCGCGGCCAGGCGCACGCACGTCGATGCCAGGTCGTCGCCATCGCGCCACACGCACATCTGCAACCGCAAGAATGCCGTCTGCGCTTCAGCCTCGCTCATATCGGGATCGATGGCGAGCGCCCGGCCGTAAGCTGTCACCGCCTCGTCCAGCCGGCCCAGATCATTGAGCAGGTTGCCAATAAAGTGGTGCGCCGCCGCATAGTCGGGCCGGATCGCCAGCGCGCGCTGATACGACTCCAGCGCGGCATCGAGCCGGCCCTGATCCTTCAGCACACCACCCAGATTTCTGTGCGCTTCGGCATGATCGGGCCTGAGCGCCAACGCGCGGGCGTAGCATGCCGCTGCATCCGCAAGCCGCGCCTGTTCGTGGAACACACTGCCGAGATTGCTGTGCGCGTCGGCATAGTCCGGCCGCAGCGCCAGCGCGCGCGCGAAGCTGGCAGCGGCCGCGTCCAGCTGGCCTTGCGCTCGCAACGCATTGCCAAGGTTGTTGTGCGCTTCAGGATAATCGGGGCTGGCGACGAGCGCATCGCGAAAGCACACCATCGCCTGGTCGAGCCGGCCCTGCCCGACCAACAGATTGCCGAGCTCCAGATGCACCCATGGCAGCGCCGGCTTGATCGCCAGCGCCTGGCGATAGCATGCCGCTGCTTCATCAGGTTTTGCGTGGTCGCGCAGGGCATTGCCCAGATTGGCATGCGCTTCGGCCACCGCCGGTTCGAGCGCGCATGCACGGGCAAAGGCAGTAACGGCCAGATCAAACTGCCCGCATTGCGCGCTCGCCGCACCAAGCAAAGTCCACAGCCTGAACGAATCGGGCCAGGTTTCGACGAGCGCCTTTGCTTGCGCAATCACCTCCCCCGGACGCCCCTGCTGAAGCAAAGCGATGAGCGCGTTGATCCGTTCGCGTGGCGGATCGCGATCGATCGAGCGCTGGGTCATGCGAGGTTCCTCCCCGGCCGCCCCGGTCAGGCGTTGCCGCGAAGCGCTTGCGAGTGCTCGGTCCATTCGGCGTTGATCAGGGCCGGATTGATGAACAACCGCGCCCCGGCTGCGCGCAAGGCACGGTGGAACGGCACATGTTCGCAACATTCCGCGCCATCACCGCCAACGCCGGCATAGGCGCCGTTGTCGAGCACGGCCCGGCGATAAATGGCCAGGCCGCCAAACGCGGATTCGACTTCGATCCACGGCGATTGCGGCGCAATCACCAGCATCCGCGAATAGACGCAGGCAAACAGCGCGGCCTGCTGCGCCATCCCGCGTGCGGCATAAAAATTGTATTGATGCCAGCAATCGTTGGGGCTCCACATGGGATGGCGCAAAGCCCACACGTCGTAATACGGCGCGCGCTGGTTGGCGCCGACCATATCCCACCCGTCGAAGTTCCAGCAACTGGCGATCGCTGCGGGGCTGATCAATTGGTTAAGCCCGTCGAGATCGGCCATGACGACATAATCCACCCCGGCAAACGCCGGATTGCCGCGCAGCTCGGCGAGCGCGGCGTTGCGGCAATGGGCTATGCGCATCGGGCGCGAGGGAATGCGTTCTGCCAGCTGCCCCAGGCTTTTGTAATGAAAGCCCGGCCGCGCCTGTTGCAGCCGTTGCAGGCACGCCGGCGTGGTATCCGTGCTGTCGGATTCGATCACCAGCCAGCGCACCGATCGCGCGCCGGCAAGTGCTGCGGCCAGCCGCGCGATATCGGTTTCCAAATGGCGCTCGCAATTGCGCGCCATGCCGACCACCACGAAATGGCTGTCAGCAAACGATTTTCGTCCGCCGTGCTGTTGCAGTGCCACGATCTTGTCCCCGCCTCGGTGTCCCTTGCGCAAGCCCCATAGGCGAGGTTCCCGGGCAAATGAAGCCATGACCGGCGTTTGCCGTGATTGCAGCGGGGATCGGCGCGCCCGAAGCGGGGCCCGGCGCGGACGACCGGCGCCGTTTGCAAAGTGCCCGCGCTGCTCTATGGGCCGGGCGGCAAGCAATCGCGCCGGGGTAACCAGACATGTCGAACCAGCCCTTGACCAGTGTTATCTGTGCTGTGTGGAATCAGGACCCCAAGCGGCACGACCTGCTGCGCGGGCATCTTGCCAATCTCGCCGCACAGACGCGCCCGGTGCACGCGGTCTATGTGTTCGACAATGGCGACATGCCGCCGGCCGATCTGTTCGGTGCGGCGGGCAAGACGCATGGGGCCTGCACGACCGAGACGGTCATCGCGAGCAGCGCGCTCTCCATCTACGAAGCCTGGAACCTGGCATTGGCCGCGGTGCGCACGCCGTTCGTGATGAATCTCAACCTCGATGACCGGCTGTGCACCGACACGGTGGCCTATTACGAACAGGCAGTGCAAGGGCAGAATGTCGGGCTGGTCGGGGGCGACTGGCGTATCTGTTATACGCAGAGCGATACCGATGCGGTCGGCCCGTGCATTCCGGCAACCGACTTGCCGTTTTCGCCGGATTGGCCGCCGATGCCCGGCCGGGTGACGCGGCTCGGCAGCGGGACGGGCGAGCGCGGCACCAATGGCCCCGCCTGCATCTGGCCGATGGCGATCCACACGCGGCTGCCGCGCTATCCCTATCGCACGCCCGATGGCACGCTGCTGCGCGGCATTTCGGATTCGGTATTCTGGTCGCTGATCGATCGCCTGCAACTGCAGCGGGTGCGCCTGCCGCTGATCGTCGGCCACTACTTCTCGCACCCGGGCGAACAGGCCGAATTCCGCCATCTGGGCGAACAGGCGCTGCTGGCCAATGGCGTGAGCATGATCTGACACAAAGCGGGCGCGTGACCACCGCGTAATGCGCCTGTCATCGAATTGACCTAATGCCTCCAGCTTGTCTGAACGCGATCCGACTTTTGCAATTCTGACGTCGATTTGCCTGAAGAAAATCGCCGATCACTTTTGAATATGAGTAACAATTGTCATGGCAACGCCGCAAAATACCCAATGCAGACTTTGCAATAGTCAGCTTGTACCACGGTTTTCGGCCAAGATTTTGCGAAAATTTGACATTCACTACTTTGGGTGCAGTCAATGCGAGTCGCTGCAAACCGAGACGCCGTACTGGCTGGACGAGGCCTATGCCGAGACGCGTTTCAATCTCGACGTCGGGGCAGTGCAACGTAATCTGGACAATTTCGCTTTTGTGCATGCCTTTTCGCGGCTGTTCAACGT
>CAITOD010000173.1 GCA_903893935.1 uncultured Sphingomonadales bacterium | reverse complement strand
AGCTGCCATTGAAACAGCACAGCACAACGCCGTGTTCGGGCAGGCCGAAATCCGCGCGCGTTGTCACCGTCTCGGCAATCGGTCGCTGATTGTCGTTGGGCTGATAGCTGTGCGGCAACCGAATCACGCTTTCGCTGTAGAACGCGCGCGCCGCTTCGGGGATCACCACCGGGTCGGCGACAATGTAATCGATAAAATCAGTGGCGAGCGAGCCGGGATAACCCAGATAACTGATCTGCACCGGAGCGAGCCGGTGCTGGAACAGATCGAGCCGGGTGCGCGCGGTATAGCCTTTCAGATCGATCGCGATGTCGAGCGCATGCGCGCGCACCAGATCGACGATCGCGCGCGTCGGCAGGCCGGTCACATCGTGAAACCGCGCGACGTCCTGTTTTGCGCGCTCGCGCCATTGGCCACCGACCACCTGGCCATGGCTGTAAGCGTGGACTTCGAAGCGCGCGGCGTCGTGTTCGCGCAGCAGCCCCGCCATCAGGAACAGCGTGGCGTGATCGTGGAAATCCGCGCTGAAATAGCCGATGCGCAAACGATCGGGCCGCATCGCGGGTCTGGCCGGCAGCGGCGAGGCCGCCTGCGTATAGCGCGCTGCGGCCCACTTGCGCGAAAATTGCAATTGAACGGCGGCATCATCGACCATCGCCAGAAAGCCGAATGGCGGGGACGCGGCGGTGTCCTGGGCCAGGCGGAGGCACGCCGGCGCCGTCCGGTCATGGTCCTGCCAGGCGCAAATCTTTTGCCGGAGAACCAGCGTTTGCGCCTCGGCCGCAGCAAAGTCGGGCTTCAGCGCCAAAGCCCGCGCGTAGCAAGCCGCCGCTTCGTCAAGATCGCCGATCTCGTTGAGCACTTCGCCCAGGTTGTGATGCGCCTCGGCAAAATCGGGCCTGAGCGCCAGCGCGCGACGATACGCGGCCGCCGCCGCAGCAAGCTGTCCTTGCTCGTTCAGCACATTGCCGAAGTTGTTGTGCGCGTCGACATAATCGGGCCGCAGCGCGATCGCGCGTTGCAACGAAGCACCCGCCGCATCCAGCTGGCCGAGCGCAAACAGCGTGGCACCGAGATTGTAATGCGCCTCGGCAAAGCCGGGTTCGAGCGCAAGCGCGCGCGCGAAGCAATCCACCGCCTCGTCAAGCTGGCCCTGCTCTTTCAGCACACCGCCGAGATTGTTGTGCGCCTGAACGAACTGGGGCTTGAGCGCCACCGCGCGGCGCCATGCCGCGCCCGCTTCATCCAGCTTTCCCTGATCGCGCAGCACATTGCCCAGGTTGTTATGCGCTTCGGCATAGTCGGGCTTGCGGGCAATCGCGCGACGGCAGGCCTCGGCCGCCTCGTCCAGCCGGCCCTGTTCGCGCAGTACATTGCCGAGATTGTTGTGCGCCTGGACAAAGTCGGGCCGGAGCGCCAGCGCGCGCCGATAAGCCGCCGCAGCCTCGTCGAGCCGGCCCTGCGCCTTGAGCACGACGCCCAGATTGGCATGCACGTCGGCATTGTCGGGCCGAAGCGCGAGCGCCTGACGGTACGCCGCCGCCGCTTCGTCGAGCCGGCCTTGCCCCAGCAGCAGGTTGCCCAGATTGATGTGCGGTTCGGGCACCGCCGGATTGATGGCACAAGCCCGGGCGAGCGCCGCAACGGCCTGATCGATCTGCCCGATCTGCACGCTGGCCAGCCCGACGATGTTCCACACCACAAACGATGCGGGGTACGTGCGGACGAGCGCACCGGCCTGGGTCAGAGCGTCCGCAAAACGGCCGCGCTCGAACAGATCGATCAGCGCTTCAAGCTGCGCGCGCGGCGGCTCCGGGTTCAAAAAGCCTTGTGTCATGGTGCGCAATATCCAGCATCCGGCTCGATCCGGATATCCTGCGCGGCCTCACCGGCAAAATGCAGATCGCACGCCCGCATCAATCCGGCTTCGAAGAGGCGGGTGTACTGCCTGGTGTCAAACAGCGGACAAGTCAGGCGATTGGCCGCCAGTCGGGCCCTGATCGATGCCAGCCTGGCCGGGTCGGTCGCGAGATCGACGATCAGCGCTTCGTAATCGGCATCGTTGTGCGCGATCAGTTCGGGCAGGCCCACCGCGGTCAGCAGGCTGGCCGACACGCGCGCGGCAAATTGCTGTCCCACCCGCGTCACCACCGGCAACCCCGCCCACAGCGCGTCGCTCGCGGTGGTGTGCGCGTTCACGTTGAACGTATCGAGAAACAGGTCGGCGTGCTTGTGCCGGGCCAAGTGCTGTGCATGGTCCGCACGCTCGGCAAACACCAGCCGTTCGGGCGCTATGCCGCGTGCCGCTGCTTCTTTGCGCAGATTGGCTTCGCACCAGCGATTTGAGCGGAACAGCCACAATACGCTGCCATCGATTTCGCGCATGACGCGCATCCAGATATCGAATTCGCGCGGGGAAATCTTGTAGCTGCCATTGAAGCAGCACAGCACCACGCCGTGTTCGGGCAGGCCGAAATCCGCGCGCGTCGTCACCGTCTCGGCAATCGGTCGCTGATTGTCGTTGGGTTGATAGCTGTGCGGCAGCCGGATCACGCTCTCGCTGTAATACGCGCGCGCATGGTCGGGAATGACCACCGGATCGGCGACGATATAGTCAATGAAATCGGCCCCCAGCGACCCGGGATAGCCCAGATAGCTGATCTGCACCGGGGCGAGCCCGAGCTGGAACAGATCGAGGCGACAATGCGCCGTATGGCCCTTGAGATCGATCGCGATATCGAGCGCATGCGACCGCGCCAGATCGACAATCGCGCGCGAAGGCTGGCCCGCGACATCGAAAAAATGCTCGACACTTTCGCGCGCGCGTTGCCCCCATTCGCCGGCCGCATGGCGACCATAGCTGTACGCGAACACCTCGAACCGCGTCGTGTCATGCTCGCGCAGCAGGCCCGCCATCAGGAACAGCGTCGCGTGGTCGTGAAAGTCCGCGCTGAAATAGCCAATGCGCAAACGCCCGCTGCGGGTCCGGGGCGTCGCCGATGGTGCCAAAGGCGCTTCCCGATATTTCGCCGCAACGCAATGGCGCGAAATCTCCAGTTGCGCGGCGGCATCATCCGTCATCGCCAGACAGGTAAAAGGCGGTGGCGCCACCTGGTCCGATGCCAGCCGCGCGAATGCGGCAGCAAACGCGTCATGGTCATGCCAGTCGCACATGTGCTGCTGTTGATGCCGCAATTGCGCTTCGGCATCGGCATAGCCGGGCCGGAGCGCCAGCGCGCTCCGATAGGATTCGACCGCCGCATCGAGTTTGCCTTGCCGTGTCAGCACATCGCCAAGATTGTAATGCGCCTCGGCGTAATCGGGCTTCAACGCGAGCGCGCGCGAAAGCGAGGCGCAGGCTGCATCGAGCAAGCCTTGTTCGCTGCGCACGATGCCGAGATTGTTGTGCGCTTCGGCATAGTCGGGTCTGACCGCCAGCGCCTGCTGGTAGCAGACGATGGCGTCGTCCAGCCGGCCCATATCCTTGAAAATATTTCCAAAACTGTTGTACGCCGCGACGTGGCGGGGATTGCGTTGCAGCACGCGGGCAAAGCTCTGGGCTGCCTCGTCGAGCCGGCCTTGCGCTGCGAGCACGAGGCCAAGGTTGTGGTGCGCATCGGCAAAGCCCGGATCGAGTGCGATGGCACGCCCATAACATGCCGCCGCCTCGTCCAGCCTGCCCTGGTCCTGAAGCACACCACCCAGATTGTAATGCACCCCGGCCAGATCCGGCCTGAGCGTCAGCGCCTGGCGATAAGACGCCACGGCTTCGTCAAATCGCGCCTGGTTTTTCAGCGCATTGCCGAGGTTGCTGTGCGCTTCGGCAAGACCCGGGCTGATCGCGCAAGCTTGCGCAAAGGCCGTGACCGCCAGATCGACTTCGCCGCTTTGCGCGCTGCCCGCCCCCAGAATGCTCCACAGCGCAAAAGACCCGGAATAAGTTCGCACCTGTACTTGCGCCTCGGTCACGACCTCGGCGAAGTGCCCCCGGTTCAACAGCCCGATCAGCCGATCGAGCACGCTGGCGGGCGGTTCTGTGGCAGAATTCGACATGGTCATCGGCGGCCTTGTTCGCCCACTGGCGCAATGCGGATATCGCAGGGAGCTTCTCCGGCAAGGTACCGGTCGAAAGCGCGCTGCAAACCCGTTTCAAAATCGCGCGTGTACCCTTGCGTGTCGAACAGCGGGTGGGTCCGGCGATTGGTGGCCAGCCTGGCCCTGATCGCCGCCAGCTTTGCCGGGTCGGTTGCGAGGTCAAAAATCAGCGCTTCGTAGTCGGCATCGCTGTGCGTGATCAGGTCGGGCAGGCCGACTGCGGTCAGCAGGCTGGCCGAGACGCGCGCGGCAAGTTGCTGCCCCGCCCGCGTCACCACCGGAAGGCCGGCCCACAGCGCATCGCTGGCGGTGGTGTGCGCGTTGACATTGAAGGTATCCAGAAACAGATCGGCGTGCCGGTGGCGGGCCAGATGTTGGCTCTGCTCGAGCCGCCCGGCGAACACCAGGCGATCGGGCGCAATCCCGCGCAGCGCCGCCTGCTTGCGCAAGTTGGCCTCGCACCAGCGATTGGCTTTGTACAGCCACAGCACGCTGCCTTCGACTTTGCCGAGCAGGCGCATCCAGATTGCAAATTCGCGTGGGGTGATTTTGTAGGTGTTGTTGAAACAGCAAAATACAAAGCCATGCTCGGGCAGACCGAAATCGGCGCGGCGCGTTTGTAGCGGGGCGATTTCGCGCGTATTGTCATTGGGTTGATAGCTGTGCGGCAGCCAGATAACCTTTTCGGTGTAGCATGCGCGCAGGTCCTCGGGGATCACCACGGCATCGGCGACGATATAATCGATGAAACCGGTGGCGAGCGTGCCGGGATAGCCCAGATAGCTGATCTGCACCGGGGCCAGCCGGTACTGGAACACGTCGACCCGCGTGCCCGCAGTATAGCCTTTGAGATCGATCGCGATATCGAGCGCATGCGAGCGGGCGAGATCGGCCAGCGCGCGCGACGGCAATCCGGCTGCATCGAAAAACCGGTCGATGTGTTGCCGCGCCTGCTCGCCCAGCGCGCCTTTCGGCTGACGCCCGTAGCTATAGGCGCAAAGCTCGAAACGCGACCTGTCGTGTTCGCGCAGCAAGCCTGACATCAGGAACAGCGTCGCGTGATCATGAAAATCCGCGCTGAAATAGCCGATCCGCAAGCGATCGGGGCGTGTGGCCGGCCGCGCCGGCAGCGGCAGCGCGGCCTGCCTGTAGCGCTCGGCCGCCCATTTGCGCGAAAACGCCAGTTGCAGCGCCGCATCATCGGCCAGCGGCAAAATGTTGAAAGGCGCCGGTGCAGCATCCTGCTGCGCCAGCCGCGCGCACGTAGCGGCGAGATGGTCGAATGCGGTCCAGTCGGCGAAATCCTGCTGCAACCGCAACAGTTCTACTTCGATTTCGGCATTGCCGGGCTGCAGCGCGAGCGCGCGGCGATAGCTCTCGGCCGCCGCTTCGAGTTCGCCCCGACTGTTGAGCAAGTTGCCCAGATTGGCAAGCGCGTCGTAATAGTGCGGATTGCAGGCCAAAGCGCTGCGATAGCTGGCCAGCGCCTCGTCAAAACGGCCCTGGGCTTTGCGCACATTGCCCAGATTGTTGTGCGCCTCGGCATAGCCGGGATTGCGCGAAAGCGCCTGCATGTAAGTGGCGGCTGCATCATCGAAGCGCTCCTGCGCGGCCTGCACATTGCCAAGATCGCAATAGGCGGAAACGAAATCGGGCCGGAGCGCGATCGCGCGCGCGTAGCAAGCGGCGGCATCGTCGAGCCGGCCCACGTCCAGCAGCGCTTTGCCAAAATTGCATTGCGACTCCGGGATCGCAGGGTTGAGGTGGCACGCGCGACCGAATGCGATCACCGCCAGATCGGTCCTGCCGCTCTGCGCGCTGGCCACACCCAGGAGGCTCCACAGACCAACCGCACCGGGATGGCTGAGCACGAGCATATTGGCCTGTGCGATCGTTTCGGCAAACCGGCCCTGATTGAGCATTCCCACCAGCGCATCGAACTGGTCGGGACGGGGTTCGGGGGCGGCACGGCCAGGTCCCAGCCCCCGGTCCAGTGCGGCCAGCGCGCGCTGAAGGCGCGGATCGCCCGGAAAGGCTGCGACCAAACCGCGATAGATCGCAAAGGCCGCTTCGATCTGCCCCTGGCGCAGACAGACTTGTGCGCGGGCAATTTCGGGGTCCGGATTGCGGTCGGTCATGGCGTCCCTGGCCCGTCACATGGTGCAACGCAGATATCGCGCGGTTGTTGCCCTGCGAAGTATGTGTCGTAGGCCTGGTTCAACCCCGCTTCGAAGTGCCGGGTGTAGCGGGGCGTATCGAACAGCGGATGGGTCAGCCGATTGGCAGCCAGTTTCCCCCTGATCGCCGCCAGCCTGACAGGGTCAGCCGCAAGCTCGAGAATCAGCGCTTCATAATCGGCATCGCTGTGCGTGATCAGTTCGGGCAGGCCGACTGCGGTCAGCAGGCTGGCCGACACGCGCGCGGCAAATTGCTGCCCCACCCGCGTCACCACCGGCAACCCCGCCCACAGCGCGTCGCTGGCAGTGGTGTGCGCGTT
>CAITOD010000172.1 GCA_903893935.1 uncultured Sphingomonadales bacterium | reverse complement strand
GTCGAAGTGCTGGTGCCGATCCGCAACAGCACCGTGCCCGATCAGGTGCTCGACCAGGTCATGGTCGCCAATCTGCTTGACACCGAACAAAGCTGGCAGCTTGACGCTGCGGGCAATTACCATCGCACCGAACCTGGCCAGCAACCCTTTAATGTGCATCGCTATTTCATGACCAACCCGTCGCTTTCCGGCCGCGGCGCGGCACTTTCCCAAGGCCGCAAAGTGCCCAAGCTTGCGCTGCGGCGCGGCGGCGCGGCGCGCGTGTAACCGCAGGACAGCCCCGGATCATGGTCCCCCAGGAACGCCGCCTTGCGCGCAGCCCGATGCGCGCGATCATCGACATCGGTTCGAACACCGTGCGTCTCGTCATCTATGGCGGGCCGGTGCGGGCGCCGGCGGTGTTGCACAACGAAAAAGTGACCGCGCGACTGGGCAAAGGAGTCGCGGAAAACGGCCTGCTGGGCGAACGCGCCAGCGCGGCCGTGCTCGCGGCGCTGGCGCGCTATCGCACGCTGCTGCAGCTCAAAGGCGTCGATCGCGTCGATGTGGTGGCGACCGCTGCGGTGCGCGATGCCGCCAATGGCGCCGCGTTTCTTGCCAAAGTTGCCGCGATGGGCTTTTCCCCGCGGCTGCTCAGCGGCGAGGAGGAAGCGGTAACCAGCGCGCACGGCGTGCTCGGCGCGTTTCCCGGAGCGACCGGGGTGGTCGGCGATCTCGGCGGTGGCAGCCTCGAACTGGTCGACATCGATGGCGACACCTGCCGCCACGGCGTGTCGATGCCGCTCGGCACTTTGCGGCTGGGTCGCTTGCGCGCGACCGGCGATCGCGCCTTTGCGCAATCGGTGGGCAAAGCGCTGAAAAAGGCTGACTGGACCGCAGAACCCGACACCACTTTGTGGCTGGTCGGCGGATCGCTGCGCGCATTTGCCCGCTTTGCCATGGCCCGGCTCGAATGGCCGATCGATGATCCGCACGGCTTTGTGCTCGATCCGGTCAACGGCTTGCGCATCGCGCGCAATCTCGCGCGCTGCAAGGCCGAGACATTGCGCCCGATGCCGGGCATTTCGTCGGCGCGGATGAGCAGCCTGCCCGATACGGCAGCGTTGCTGGCAGTGCTGATCCGCCGGTTGAAACCCGGCAAACTGGTGTTTTCGGCCTGGGGCTTGCGCGAAGGCCTGCTTTACGAAGACATGGCCGCGGGTGTGCGCGGGCAGGACCCGCTGGTCGCGGGCATGTCGGCGTTCGTGCAGGAACACGGGATATCGCCACAGATCGGCGCGATGGTGGCAGGCTGGACGGTTGCCGCAGCGCCGCCCGCGGGGATCGAACGCCGCGAGCGGTTACGGCTGGCGGCCACCATGCTGTGTCTTGCCGCATCGACGGTCGAGCCCAATTTGCGCGGTGACATCGCGCGCGACTGGGCCTTGCGCAAACGCTGGATCGGCGCCGCGACCACCGAACGCGTCATGCTTGCCGTGGCCATGCTGGCGCACACCGGGCGGCTCGATGTGCCGCCCGCGCTGGCCGCGCTGATCCCGGTTACCGCCTTGCGTGAGGCCCAGGCCTGGGGCCTGGCCGTGCGGCTGTGCCGGCGGTTCAGTACGTGCGCACCACAGAGCCTGTCGGGAAGTCAGTTGACAGTCGAAGGCGCGCGACTCGTGCTCAGCGTGCAACCGGCACTGGCCGCGCTGATCAACGACGGGGTTGAACGCGATCTGCGCGCACTGGCAACACACCTCGGGCTCAAACCCGAATTGCGCTGACCGAACTGCCGGAATTTTTGTTCGGCCGGGCACCGATTGCAGACAACTGCCAAACCGCTCGTTAACTATTTTACCCTAACCTTTGCCAACGGGATTGGTTTGGAGCCATCGCCACAGGCAGCCGCATGATTACGACCGAGCAACCCTTTCAGCGCAAGCTTATGCCGCGTCGGTCTGAACGATGCGATATCAGCACGAAAGTGCAGTATCGCCGGTCAACCGTGCGGATGGCCGGCGTGACGCTCGATCTGTCGCGCCACGGGGTCCGGTTGGCAGCGATGGAGCGGTTGCGCAAAGGCGAGCCGCTGTGGATCACGCTGCCCGGGTTGCCGCCGCGCCGGGCAACGGTCAAATGGGTCGATCGGTTCGAAATCGGCTGTGAATTCGACGAAGCGCTGCATCCCGCCGTGTTCGAAAGGATTATTGCCGGCTAGATTTCCCAATCTGGCCTGCTTGTGTAGGGAAGGCGCATGCTGCGCCTGACCGATCTCAAACTCCCGCTCGACCACACCCCCGACCAGCTCGAGCAGGCGATTTGTGCGCGGCTGGGCGTGCCGCCAGCCGAGCTTGCGCGCTATGCCGTCGCCAAACGCGGCAACGATGCGCGCGCCAAACGCGCAATCCAGCTGGTCTATGCCGTCGATGTCGATCTGCGCGACGAAGCACAAGTGCTTGCGCGCCACGAGGGTGACAAGGATGTGCGCCTCGCACCCGATACCGCCTATCGCTTTCCGGTCATCGCCCCGCCCGGGTGGGCGGGCGCTCGCCCGGTGGTGATCGGCGCGGGCCCGTGCGGGCTGATGGCGGCGCTGATTCTCGCGCAGATGGGGCTCAAACCGATCATCATCGAACGCGGCAAGGCGGTGCGCGAACGCACCCGCGACACCTGGGCGCTGTGGCGCAAGGCGGTGCTGAGCCCCGAATCGAATGTGCAGTTCGGTGAAGGCGGGGCAGGCACGTTTTCGGATGGCAAACTTTACAGCCGGATCAAGGACCCGCGCCATCTCGGTCGCAAAGTGCTGGTCGAATTCGTCAAGGCCGGTGCTCCCGCCGATATTTTGACCGAAGCGCACCCGCATATCGGCACGTTCCGGCTGGTCACGATGGTCATGAGCATCCGCGAGACGATCGAGGCACTGGGCGGCGAATACCGGTTCGATACGCGCGTCACCGATTTCGAAATCACCGAAGACGCAGCCGGCACACGGACGATAACTGCGCTGCACTTGTCCGACGGCAGTGTCCTGCCCGCACGCCATGTGATCGTCGCGGTGGGCCATTCCGCGCGCGACACATTTCAGGTGCTCGCCGATCGCGGGGTCCACGTCGAAGCCAAGCCGTTTGCGATCGGCGTGCGGATCGAACACCCGCAAAGCTGGATCGACCGCGCGCGCTACGGCGCATTCGCCGGCCACACCGCGCTTGGCCCGGCGGCCTATTCGGCCTCGCACCTCGCCAGCAACGGCCGCACCGCCTACAGTTTCTGCATGTGCCCGGGCGGCCGCGTGGTGGCCGCGACCAGCGAGAAAGGCCGCGTGGTCACCAACGGCATGAGCCAGTATTCGCGCGCCGAGTTCAACGCCAATTCGGGGCTGGTGGTCGATATCGACCCGGCGCGCGACTATCCCGGCGGGGCGCTGGCGGGGATAGATTTCCAGCGCAAATGGGAAAGCCTGGCTTATGCGGCGGGCGGCGGCGATTATCGCGCGCCGGGGCAGAAAGTGGGCGATTTTCTGGCCGGGCGGGCTTCGTCGGGCGAATTCGGCGCGGTCGTGCCGTCGTATCAGCCCGGAGTCCGGCTGACCGATCTGGCCGCGTGCCTGCCCGACTACGTGCTCACCGCGATCCGCGAAGCGTTGCCCGTGTTCGGCCGCCAGATTCCGGGTTACGACCACCCCGATGTGATCATGACCGGCGTGGAAACGCGCACATCGTCGCCGGTCCGGTTCCGCCGCGGCGCCGATCTGCAAAGCCTGAACACGCGCGGGCTCTATCCGGCGGGCGAAGGCGCCGGTTATGCCGGCGGCATCCTGTCGGCGGCGGTCGATGGTATCAAAGTCGCCGAAGCGCTCGCCAGCGACTTGCTCCGGTCATGAGCGGAAAGCACGAAAATCCGGCGCCATTCGCAATCGAGTGGTTTGGGTTGAATTGCAATCGAGCGGTCGGTACCCCCTGCCCCCACACTCACCGAACAGAGGTTGCGCCCCGATGAGCACCAACCCCGGCATGGACCCGGACACTTTCGCGCAGTTCCATCAACAGCTTGAACGCTACGTCCGTGAGCGGCTGGTGCCGGCCGAAGCCGAAGTGATCGCCAACGACGCCATTCCCGAAAGTTTGAAGCAGGAAATGGCCGATATGGGCCTGTTCGGTCTGACCATGCCCGAAGAATACGGCGGCGC
>CAITOD010000171.1 GCA_903893935.1 uncultured Sphingomonadales bacterium | reverse complement strand
TCGCCATCACGCAATGCCGGCTCCATCGAATCGCCGGCGACTTCGATCACCGACAAATGCGCCGGATCGAGCCCCAGCGTGCGCAGCCAGCGCTGGCTGAACCGCAACCGGTCGCTCGCCGCGTCGTCGACGGCCAGCGCGCCCGGGCCAGCCGATGCGCCAAGCGCCAGCCGGGGAATATCGACCCACTGCGCCGAAGCCGCGCGCGGGTGCGCCACAGTCAATCCACCGGGCCTCGCCGTGGCGACCGCCAGTGCCGCCGGACCGCCCAGTTCGGCCTCGTCCACCCCGAAAAACATCGCCAGCGTGCGGCGATCGCCTTCTTCCAGTTTGCGCGGGCTGCCCTTGCGCACGAATTGCTGGAGATAGGCCGCGTTGCGCCCGATCATCGCCGACAATGCGGCAAGGCTGACCCCGCGCGCCTGGGCCAATGCCAGCAAGCGCGTGCGGGCCTGATCGTCATCGGCGGGTGCCACGGTCATGGTTGGCGAGTCCTTACCCCAATTTCGAAGGATTTTTCCTAGATAAAAAGATTTTTCCTGTCAACATAGGAAATATCTTAGATCGACTCGAAGGATTGATCCCATGCACCTCACCCCCATGCCGTGCGATCCAAGTCTGCCGCAGGCCAGCCGCATAAACGGCGCTGCCCTGCAATCGTGGATGGAACATTTCATGAACATTGTTACCCGCACCCCAGCCGAACCGCGCCATGCCGAGATCACCCGGACCCCCGCCCGGCACGCCGGGCATCGCCCGCGCACGACTTCGGGGCAGCGGCTGGCGCTGGCGCTGTTCGACCGCGCGGGCCCGCTTGCGCGGCTGGTGCGCCATGGCGAGACGCAATGGTCGAGCGCGACGTTCACCGGTTCGCGCCACACGTTCGTCCTGCGGTTCGAAGGCGCAGAAGCGGTCGAGGCGGCCGAGCACCTGACCGCGGCCATCGGCGATGCCGATTTCACCATTCAGGGCGCGCTGATCGCCGATATCAGCGTAAACCGGTTCACCCAGACGCTGCTGCCCGCGCCGCAGGCCGAAATCGAAGTCAGCGCATTGCTGCTCGATCAATAGCCCAGTGTCAGATCGACCATCGGCGCCACCGGCTCGCCGTGATGCCAGCGCTCGAGATTGACCAGAAACCGCTCGACCGCGCGCCGGAACATCGCAGTTTGGGCGTGCCCCGACAAATGCATCGTGATCTGCGTGTTGGGCGCATGCCACAGCGGATGCCCCGGCGGCAGCGGCTCGGGCGTGCAGACATCGAGAAACGCCCCGCCCAGCCGCCGCGCGTCGAGCGCCGCCAGCAAGGCGTCCTGATCAACCACACTGCCGCGCGCGACATTGATCAGCACGGCGGTGGGCTTCATCGCCGCGATTTCGTGCGCACCGATCATGCCTTGCGTTGCGGGCGTGGCCGGCACGGCCAGGATCACCCAGTCGAATTCGCCAAGCCGGCCGCGCCAGTCGTCCGGCCCGATGCACCCTGGCGCCGGGCGACGGCGCACGGTGGTGACTTCGACATCGAACCCGGCCAGCATGCGCGCGACGCGGCCACCGATTTCGCCGCCGCCCACGATCAGCGCGCGGCTGCCATGCAATTCCTGCTTGCCGGGCGAATCCTGCAACCACTCCTCGCGGTCCTGCGCGCGCACCACGTGGGCAAAGCCTTTGGCCATGGTCAGCATGCCCATCACCACATATTCGGCAATCGTGATCGCATTGATCCCCGCGCCATTGGTGAGCACGACCCCGCGCGCGGCCATCACATCGAGCGGAAAACTCTCGACCCCGGCGTAGACCGAATTGAGCCAGCGCAGCCGGGTGGCGCGCGTGATCGCCTCGATCATCGGCTCTTTCCTGTACAAGTCGAACCAGCCGATTTCGGCCAGCGGCGCCAGCTCCATCAGGTGTTCGGTCGAAGTGAACCCGCGCAGATCGACCCATTCGGGCACGCGCCCTTCCAGCAACGGCGCCGCCAGCGCGTTGACCACCACCACGGTCTTGTCCGCCATCCATCCGCTCCGCCTGTATCCTCCCCGGCACGGGGAGGGGGACCATGCGCCAGCATGGTGGAGGGGTATCGCCCCAAGCGCAAGGCCGCGCCTGGCCGCCTGCCCCCTCCACCGCCTTTCAGG
>CAITOD010000170.1 GCA_903893935.1 uncultured Sphingomonadales bacterium | reverse complement strand
GCGCTGTTCAGTAGACTCGACCTGTCGGGACGCGCCAAACCGCCGCCAACAACACCCGCAAAATTGCCGCCAAACCCACAGTTCGCTCTCGCGCTATGAAATCCCGGACACCTATGGGGCTTGACCCGGGGTCCCGCTGCCTTCTTGCACACCGCCGGTGCAATCAGAAGCAAGCGGGACCCCGGATCAGGCCCGGGGTGACGTTGATGGGGTGGAGGTGACGCGAAAAGCCGACACACCTTGACGCAGCCGCGTGGTTTGCGTATCTGCCGCCGCCTGATTCTCGCGCCCTGACGCGGGCTTGCACAGATTCGGCTGTGCTGGTCTTGCGTTGCAGGCGTCCATTCGAACGCAAAAAGAGCAGATCCATGAAGCGCACCTTTCAGCCCAGCCGCCTTGTTCGCGCCCGTCGTCACGGCTTCCGCGCCCGCACGGCCACGGTCGGTGGTCGCAAGATCCTGCGTGCGCGCCGCGCCCGCGGTCGCAAGAAACTGTCGGCCTGAACCGGCCTGTGGGGGAAGCATCCCCCGCGCAGCCGTGCGACATTGCGCCGGGTGCCGCTGGTTTGCGCCTCGGGGTCATCCGCAAGCGCGCTGATTTCGTTGCCGCCAATTCCGCCATCCGGGTCGCAAGGCCCGGATTTGTGCTGTTGGTGCGCCCCGGTGTGCAAGCCGGCAATGCCGTGCGGTTTGGCGTGACCGTCACCCGCAAGATCGGCAACGCGGTGTGCCGCAATCGCATGAAACGCCGGTTCCGCGCGCTGCTGCGCGATATCCTGCCCGTCTCGGGCATTGCCGGGGCCGATCACGTGCTGATCGGGCGCGAAGGCGGGGTGGAGCGCGATTTCGCGCTGCTGCGCAGCGAGCTGGAAGCGGCGCTGGCGCGCGTCGCGGCGGGCAAAGGCGATCCGCCGCGCAAGCCCCGCAACGGACCCAGGCGGTGATCCGCCGCGTGCTTATCGTGCTGGTGCGCGCGTGGCAGATCGGCCCTTCGGCGGTGCTGCCGCCAACCTGCCGGTTTGCCCCGAGTTGTTCGGCTTATGCCATCGAAGCGCTTGAACGCCATGGTGCGTTTAGGGGTGGCTGGCTGACGCTGAAGCGGCTATTGCGCTGCCATCCGTGGGGAGGCAGCGGGTTCGACCCGGTTCCCTGACCCATATCGGGGGTTTGGTGGCCAGTCGGCGTCTGTTTCCGGCGTCCGTTTCAGGCGTCCGAGCCCGATCCCCATCCCCGATCCGTAAGAGCAGCGCGAGGCAGAGTGGAAAATCAACGCAACATGATCCTGGCGGTGATCCTGATGGGGATCGTGCTGATCGGCTGGGATCTGGGTCTCAAACATTTCTATCCGCATTTCGGCGAAAAGCCGGTGGTTGCCTCGACGGCCGGCGCCAGCGGCCCGGCTGCAGCCGGCCCGGTTGCCACGCCGTCGGGCAAAGATGCCAATCCGGTCAAGCCGACGCGCGAAGGCGGGCTGCAAGGGCCACAGGACCTCGCCGCCGAGGCGCAGGCGCTCAAAGTCGCGCTGGCATCGCCGAACCGCGTGGCGATCGATGCTCCCGGGCTGAAAGGCTCGATCAATCTGACCGGTGCGCTGGTCGATGATCTGACACTCAACCGCTTTCGCGAAACGCCGGAGCCGGGCAGCCCGCCGGTGCGCATGTTTTCGCCTTACGGCACGCCGGCGCGCCATTACGCGCAATTGGGCTGGCAGCATGTCGGCGACGTCGCCACGCCGGGCGCGGACACGCTCTGGCAGGCCGATGGGCACCGCCTGACCCCGGCCTCCCCGGTTACGCTGACCTGGGCCAACACCACCGGGCAGACTTATGCGATCCGCTATGCGATCGATGACAATTACATGCTGACGGTAACGCAAAGCGTGACCAACGCCGGGGCCACGCCGGTCACCGTGCAGCCGTTTGCGCAGATCAACCGCACCGCGCGCACCGCGAGCATGGATTCCTCGCAGTCGCATTCGGGGCCGATCGGCAGTTTCGACGGCGCGGTCAACTTTTCCTATCATTACAACGCGTGCACACCGACCTGGTTCTGCATCTACCATTGGGAAGCGGTCGGGCCCGAGGGCGTGTCGCCGGGGCAGGCCGACTGGATCGGTTTTACCGACATCTACTGGTTGTCGGCCCTGATCCCCGATGCCGCCTCGCACCCGGCCAGCAGCTTCCGCGCGC
>CAITOD010000169.1 GCA_903893935.1 uncultured Sphingomonadales bacterium | reverse complement strand
TCGGCTGCACGATCGAGCTGTCGCACAGCCGGCCGCATCTGTGAATCCCCCGCACCGGAAAAATACCTTGCCTTCAGCGTCGCGCGGATTATCGACGGCGCCCTGCGAACGGACAGGTGGCCGAGTGGTTCAAGGCAGCGGTCTTGAGCCGAAGGCCATCGCCGAAGGCGATAAAACCGCCGTTGCGGCGCCAGCCGCATGGCGTTGGTGTGGACAGGTGGCCGAGTGGTTTAAGGCAGCGGTCTTGAAAACCGCCGTGGGTGGAAGCTCACCGTGGGTTCGAATCCCACCCTGTCCGCCAGAAAACAGCACAGCTGGCTCGCTATCCCTCAACCCGGATATCGCGCGGACTCTGCCCCGAACAATAAATCTCGTACGCCCTGTCGAGCCCGGTTTCAAAGCTCCTGGCATAGCCTTGCGTATCAAACAGCGGCTGCGCGAGCCGGTTGGAGGCAAGCTTTGCCCTTATCGCGGCCAGCCGCGACCGATCGGCAGCCAGTGCGAGGATCAGCGCCTCATACGCCGCATCGCTGTCGGTGATCAGCTCGGGCAAGCCGACCGCCATGAGCAGGCTGGCACAGACGCGCGCGGCGAATTGCTGCCCGGCCCTGGTTACAACAGGAAGGCCTGACCAAAGCGCATCGCTCGCGGTCGTGTGCGCGTTGTAGTTGAACGTGTCGACAAACACGTCGGCATAGCGGTGGCGCGCAAGATGATCGGCGTGATCCATCCGTTCGGCGAACACCAGGCGGTCGCCGGCGATCCCGCGTGCTTCGGCGTGCCTGCGCAGATTGTCGGTGCACCAGGTATTGGACTTGAACAGCCACAACACGCTGTCTTCGACCCGGCCGAGCACCCGCATCCAGATATCGAACTCGCGCGGACCGATCTTGTAGCTGTTGTTGAAGCAGCAGAACACGAACGCGTCGGCGGGCAAGCCGAAGTCGGCGCGGCTGGTCGGCGTCTGCGCAATCGGGCGGGCGTTGTCGTTGGGCTGATAGCAATGCGGCAGAAAGATCACGTTTTCGCTGTAAAAAGCGCGCTGTGCCTCGGGAATAACGACCGAATCGGCAATCATGTAATCGATGAAATCGGCCCCCATCGAGCCCGGATAGCCGAGGTAGCTGATCTGGATCGGGGCGGGCCGGTGCTGAAACAGGTCTGAGCGGGTGTGCTGCGTATATCCCTTGAGATCGATGGCGATATCGAGCCGGTCGGCGCGCGCCCGCTCCGCGATCGCGCGCGATGGCTGGCCCGAAACGTCGACAAAGTGATCGACGTCGTGGCGTGCTTGCGCGAGCCAGCGCCCGGTCTTTTCGTGCCCGTAGCTGTAGGCGAAAATCTCAAAGCGCGCCTTGTCGTGCTCGCGCAACAGACCAGCCATCAGAAAAAGCGTGGCATGATCATGGAAATCGGCGCCGAAATAGCCGATGCGCAACCGCTGCGGACGCGCGCGAGGCTGTGGTAACGGCGGCCGGGACAAAGCCGGCAAGGGCGCGGCCTGGTATTTCCCGGTCGCCCACTTGCGCGAAAATTGCAAATGAACGCGCGGATTGTCGGTCATCGCCAGAAACGAGAACGGCGCCAGCACATCGGCTTGCGCCGCAAGGTCGGCGCATGTCGCATCCAGCGTGTCGATGCTCTCCCAATGGCCCATCAGGTGCAGCAGATGCAGCCTTTGCGCCTGTGCCTCGCGGTAGTCCGGCCTGCTCGCGAGCGCCCGGTCGAGCGAGGCCAGCGCCTCATGCAATTCGTTCCGGTCGTGCAACAGGCCGGCGAGATTGTAGTGCGCTTCGGCAAGATCGGGCCGGAACGCCAGCGCGCGCCCAAAAGCCGCAGCGGCTTCAACCGGATCGCCACGCTCTTTGTGCACATTTCCGAGGTTTGCATGCGCTTCGGCGAAATCGGGCCTTAGCGCAAGCGCATCACGCAACGATGCATCCGCTGCGTCGAGCGCGCCGAGCTTCAAGAGCGAAGCGCCCAGTCCGTTCAGTGCCAGTGCATGCACGGGATCGAGTGCCAGAACGCGCCGGTAGATCGCAATGGCCTGATCGATGCTGCCCTGTTCGTCCAGTGCGCTGCCGAGATTGTAGAGCGCATCAAGGCTGCCAGGATTGCGCGTGAGCGCATTGTGATAGCTCTCGATCGCCTGATCGCGCTTCCCCTGGGCGCGGTACACATTGCCGAGGCTGCAATAGGCATCGGCATAGTCTGGCCAGAGCGAAAGCGCGTGCCGGTAGCACGCGGCGGCCTGGTCAAGCTTGCCTTGCGCGTGCAGCACGTTTCCGAGATTGTGGTGCGCCTCGACATAGCCGGGTAGCAGCGCCAGCGCGCGCTGGTAGCAGGCCAGCGCTTGGTCGAGCTTGCCCTGCTGGCGCAGCACGGCGCCCAGGTTGTTGTAAATCTGCGCCATATCCGGATTGAGTGATAGCGCGCGGTGACAGGCATCGACCGCTTCATCCAGCCGGCCCAGATCGTTGAGAACGAGGCCAAGATTTATCCAGGCATCAATATAGTCGGGCTGCAGGGCAAGCGCCGCGCGATAGGCCGCAACCGCCGCATCGGGTTTGCCTTGCGCGATCAGCACGCTGGCGAGGTTGAAATGGGCATCGACAAAATCGGGCCGGAGCGCCAGTGCGTGGCGATGCGACTGCTCGGCGGCGTCGAGTTGCCCCAAGTCTTGCAAGACATTGCCCAGATTGCAATGCGCCTCGGGGGCTTGCGGGTTAAGTGAACAGGCTTTGTCAAAGGCCGCAGCCGCCTGCTCAAGCCGGCCGCACTGCGCGCTGCCCGAGCCAAGAATATTCCACAGCACCGATGAAGCGGGAAAGACCCGGACAAGCCCCTCGGCGCGTCTGGCCGCGTCCTCGAACTGTTGCTGATTCAACAATCCGATCAGCGCGTTAATGACGTCGCCGGGGGGATCGTTCGCCACATCCGGGCTTGCCATGCCTTGCTCCGCCAGTAGGGCTGTGCGCGCGCGCCATTGTGCGCTCTTTCGGCCACGGCGGTTAGCGCGCGGCGCGGAGTCGGGCAAGCTTGGCGGGTTCGCGACGCAGTTCCGCGTGTCAACGCTCCCGGTCGCTTACCCGATATTGCGCGCGCGCCAGCCAGTCATCGGCGATTTCGACACCCCAGCCCGGCTCGTCGGTTACCGTCACGCAGCCTTGTTCCACCCGATAGGGATCGTTGCGGAACAGGCCGTATTGCCAAGGGTAATAGTCTTCGCGTTCGATTGACAGTTCGAGGTATTCGCCCGGGTTGGGGATCGCGGTCAGCAGATGCGCGGTGCACAGCGTGACCAGCGACAGGTTGGCGCTGTGCGGGGTGACCGGAACCCCGGCCGCTTGCGCGAGTTCGACCACTTTGAGCGTGCGGCAGATGCCACCCATGTACATGACATCGGGCTGCACGATATCGACCGCCCGCAAGTCGAGCATCCGTTTCCACACGTTGAGATCGCAATCCTGCTCGCCCCCGGTGACGTCGAGCGCAAGTGCGGCGGTGACTTCGGCGGTCTGTTCGAGCTCCCAATACGGGCACGGTTCCTCGAAATGCGAAATGCCTTCGGCTTCGAGCAGGCGCCCCACTTCGATCGCGCGCGCCGGGCTGAACCCGCTGTTGCCATCGACCAGTTTGGCCACATCGGGCCCGAGCGCGCGCGCCACCACCGGGATTACATGTTCGGTGCGTCCCGGCCATTCATCGACATCGCGGCCGCATTCGGCACCCACGCGCCATTTGAACGCATCGAAGCCTTGTGTATCGCGCAGATGCTGCAGGCGGCGCGCTTCATCGTCGGGGGTGATATCGCGCTTCATCGACGAGGCATAGGCGCGCAGCTTGCGCGGGCCACCGCCGAGCAGGCTCGCGACCGGCACACCTTCCTTGCGCCCGCGCCAGTCCCACAGCGCGGTATCGAGCCCGGCGAGCGCGCGGCAGCGGTATGAGCCCGGGAACTTGTGCTCGCGTTCCTCGACAATCCGCACCGCGCCTTCGATGTCATAGGCATCGCGCCCCAGCACCCAGGGGGCGACCTGGCGATGAAAGATCTGCGCGGTGATATCGGCGTTGTAGGTCGAAGTCTGGCCCCAGCCGGTTGCGCCGTCTTCGGTGGTGACGCGCACCATCGTCACATCGGGCGTCGCGAATGTTTCGAGGCGGGAAATGGCCAGCATCGCGGGCGCTCCTTGTTAATGCGCGAGAATGATATCGGCACCGCGCCAGGCGGTCATGACGGTTGGCGCATGCGTGTTGGCCGAGGTGATATTGGGAAAGACCGAGGCATCGACCACGCGCAATCCGTCCACCCCGTGCACACGCAGCCGGGCATCGACCACCCCGCCCTGTTCGCGCGGCGCCATCCGGCACGTGCCGCACAAATGGTGCACGGTGCCGCTGCGCGCGCGAAAATCCTCCAGCACGGCTTCATCGTCGGCACCTTCCGGGGTGAATCCGTTGGGGCCGAGCGTGATCGCGCGCAAAGCCGGCATGCGCGCAATGCGTTCGACCACGCGCGCGGCGGCGATTGCTTCTTCGCGGTCCGCCTCGGTTGCCAGATAGTTGGGAGCAATGCGTGGCTGCTCGAGCGGATCGGCCGAGCGGATGGCGATGTGGCCGGTCGAAGTCGGGCGGCAGGTGTTGAAGCCGATAATGAAACCGGGCCAGGGATCGGGGCGGGTCAGTTCCTTCTTGCCGGTCCTGGCGCGCGAATAGCTGATCGGGTTGAAATAGAGCTGGACATCGGCACGCGCGCCGGCGCGGGCACTGCGCACCAGTCCGCCGATCTGGTTCATGCTAAGGCTGAGCGGCCCGGTGCGCGTGAGGAGGTAGCGCAAGCCCGAAACGAGCTGGCCCAGCCGCGTGCCCAGCTGGTGGTTGAGCGTCGGCTGGTTCGCCTTGTAATGATAATCGATGCCGAGATGGTCCTGCAGGTTGGCGCCAACCGCGGGGTTCTCGATCTGGACCGGCACACCCGCCTCGGCCAGCACTTCGCCCGGGCCAATGCCCGATCGCATCAGGATCGCAGGCGAGCCGACCGCGCCGGCGCACAGGATGACGTCACGCCGCGCGCGCGCTTCGCAATTCTGGCTGCGGCGCCGATAGCGCACGCCCGTCGCACGCCCTGCTTCGAGCACGACACGGTCGGTCAGCGCTTCGGTGTGCAGGACGAGATTGGCACGGCCAAGTGCGGGGTGCAGGAACGCATTGGCGCTCGACCAGCGGCGGCCGTTGTGCGTGTTGATCACATATGGCGCCACGCCTTCGTGCGGCGCCACGTTCAAGTTGTCGATCGCGGCGAACCCGGCCTGTGCCGCCGCTTCGATGAAATTGCGCGTGACAGGGTGATAATCGACAATCCGCGATTCGACCCACAGCCGCCCGCGCCCGTTGACCGCCCCGTTGCAGGCCTTGCGCGCCTCGACCGCTTCGAACGCGTTCCACGCGGTCTGCGCGTTCCAGTCGGGATTGCCCGCTGCACCCCAGTCGTCGTAATCGCCCGGCAGGCCGCGGCAATAGACCATGGCGTTGATCGAGCTTGATCCGCCCAGCACTTTGCCGCGCGGATAATAGGCGCGGCGGCCGCCGGTGGCCGGGTCTGGCTCGGAACGGAATTTCCAGTTCACGTCGGGATCGTCGAACGTCTTGCCATAGCCGATCGGCGTTCTGATCCAGAAACGCTGGTCGCTGCCGCCCGCTTCGAGCAGCAAGACAGAACAGGCCGGATCGCGCGACAGCCGTTCGGCCAGCACGCAGCCCGCCGACCCGGCCCCGACGATGATATAGTCGAAACTGTCCACGGCGCAGCGCACTCCCAGCCCCCGGTGGACACGCTGTCATTGTGGACGCTGCAACTCAAACAATATAAAAAGCATCAAAGGCCCAATATTATTTTATGAGGTGCAATGGCCAACGCTCTGCCCCACTTGCTGTGGATCCGTACGTTCGAGGCATGCGCCCGGCACCTCAGTTTTGCGCGCGCTGCCGAAGAACTGGGGCTGACCCCGGCGGCAGTCGGCCAGCATATCAAGCAGCTTGAGGGGCAGCTCGGCTTCGGCCTGTTCGAGCGTTTGCCGCGTGGCATCCGGTTGACATCGATCGGGCGATCCTATGCGCCGATGGTGACCAGCATGCTCCACGACTTTTCGGCATCGACCGCCGCTCTGTTTGGCGTGCAGGGTGCAAAATCGATTACCTTGCGCTGTGCTGCGGCCTTTGGCGGTTTGCGCCTGCCCAGCATCCTGCACGAATTCCGGCAGGCCTATCCCGAGATTTCGGTGCAGGTCTATTCGTCGGTGTGGAGCGAAGATCTCGACGATGCGCGGGTTGATCTGGAAATCCTCTACGGGCACGGCAACTGGCACGATCACGATGTGATCCCGCTCGGCGAGGGGATATCTTATCCGCTGTGCCCGCCCGGCACCGTGTTTGGCGCAAACCCCGCCGAAGCTTTGCTGGACCTCGCGCGCCGCGCGCCGATCCAGATTCTGGGCATGGAGAACTTGTGGGGCAAGCTCGCGCGCCAGCTCGGCTGGCACGATCTCGATGTTCAGGCGCGCTGCACCGTCGATACCTCGGCGATTGCACTCGAACTGGTCGCGGCGGGCAGCGGGTGCGCGATCATCGATGCCGAATTGTGCCGGCTGCACCTGGCGCGCGGGCTGGTGGTGCGGCCGCCGGGCATTGTCCTGCCGCACGAACAGAAGCATTATTTGCTGATGCCGGTTGCCATGCACACGCTGAAGCCCGAGGTTATCCTGCTGCGCGACTGGATAAAATCGCAATTGAGCCCCGCACCATGATCCTCGAAACCCGCGCCGATTCTTGCCGCCGATTGATGCCGCGTGTCGTAGCGGCGTCACATTGATCGCGGAAAGTCGCCGCGGCGGCGGCAAGAAGGGGCGGGGTATGGCGAGCATGCGCAAGGACGGGTTGCGCCGGTGGTTCGGGCCGATGATCTGCGTTGTCGCGGGCCATGATGCCTCGCAGCGCAGGGCGCGCAATGCGTCGAACGGGGCATATGTCAGCGTGTGCCGGCGGTGCAACGTTCGGCTGGTGCGCGAAGGCGTCGTGTGGCGGGTTGATCCCGAGGTAAAACCCTGATCGCCGGATGCGGCGAAACCGTGATTTTACCATATTGAAAGAAGGCGCGTGCTAGTCCGGCGCATGATCTCCCTGATCGGAAAACCGAGCGTCTCTTGGCTAGTATCTATTCACGGCTGAAGACCCAGATCGCTCCCGCCCCCGCGCCGCGCGTTGAGCCGCAACGCACGGACGGATTGCGCGGAGCGGAAGCAGAAGAGATGTGCGCCGCGTTCGAGTCGCTCAACCTCGGCGGTTTCTGGTCGACCGATGCAGAAGGCCGGATCACCTACATGTCGGCATCGCTGGTCGGCAGGCTGGTCCACGACGAGGATGCCACCGGCACCGAATTTGTCGGCCTGTTCGTCCGCCCGCGGACGGGGATCGACGGGCAACGCACGCTGCCCTTCGTGTTCGCGCGCAAAGGCCGGTTCGAATCCGTGATCGCGCGCAGCGAGCACGAGGATCGCGAGATCGTCTGGTCGCTTTCGGGCGAGCCGATCAACGATGCCGAAACCGGATTCGCCGGGTTTCGCGGGCATATCGTCGACGTTACGCGCGATCGCCAGAACGCCGAGGAAGCGTCGCAGCTGGCGACGACCGATGCGCTGACCGGGCTGCTGAACCGGCGCCATATGACGAATGTGCTCAAGCGGACTTTCGCCGCGTTTGCGCCGCAGCGTCGTCCTTGCGCGGTGATGCTGATCGATCTCGACCGGTTCAAGCAAGTCAACGACACACTCGGCCACGCAGTGGGCGATGCGCTGCTCAAACAGGTTGCGCAACGGCTGATCAAGGTGGTCGGCGACAAGGAACGCATCTGCCGTCTCGGCGGCGACGAATTCCAGGTCATGCTGCCCGATGTCGAGGATCGCGGGCGGCTCGGCGATCTGGCCGGGCGCATCATCACGATGCTGTCCGAGCCCTATACGATCGAAGGCAATCGCTGCACGATCGGTACCTCGATCGGCATCGCGGTCAGCCCCTACGATGGTGAAACCGTCGATGATCTGGTGCGCAACGCCGATCTGGCGCTCTATTCGGCCAAGCATTCGGGGCGCGGCCGGTACCGGTTCTATTCCAACGAAATGCTCGAATCCGCCGAACAGCGGCGGCATCTCGAAGAGACCATGCACGATGCCCTGATCAAGGGCGAGTTCGAACTCTATTATCAGCCGCTGGTCGATCTCTCCAACAATCACGTGGTCGGGACCGAGGCGCTGATACGCTGGAACCACCCCGAAAGCGGGCTGATTTCGCCCGCGCTGTTCATTCCGATCGCCGAAGAATCGCCGATGATCTGCCGCATCGGCGAGTGGATCTTGCGCAAGGCGTGCGAAGACGCGGTGTCGTGGCCGGGGCGCGCGCGCGTTGCGGTCAACGTTTCGCCGGTGCAGTTCGCCGATCCGAGTTTTCCCAAAACCGTCGCCATGGCGTTGACGGCGACGGGTCTCGACCCTGACCGGCTTGAACTCGAACTGACCGAAAGCGTGTTCCTGCAGGAAGGCGAAGCCACCGATGACATGTTCAAGGCGCTCAAAAATCTGGGCGTGCGGCTGGTGCTCGACGATTTTGGCACGGGTTATTCGAGCCTTGCCTACCTCAAGACCGCGCCCTTCGACAAAATCAAGATCGATCAGAGCTTTATCCGGGGGGCGACCAGCAATACCAACCGCAACCGCGCGATCATCACTGCCATCGTGGCGCTGGCCCAGGCGCTAGGCATGGATACCATTGCCGAAGGCGTGGAAACGTTCGACCAGCTCAATATGGTGCGTGATCTGAAGATCGGGCATGTGCAGGGCTATATCTTCAGCAAGCCGGTCAAAGTCGAAGAGCTGTTCCGCAATGTGGCGGAGGACAACTGGGTGCTCGAACCCGATGGTCCGGCCAAGCAGCGGCACGAGCGTCGCGCCATGTTCCGCACGATCGGCGTGATCCACGAAGATCACTATTACCCGGTTACCTTGCGCAACCTGTCAATTTCGGGCGCGCTGATCGAAGGGCTGCTCGAGGTTCCGGTGGGCACGATGTTCATGCTCGATTTTGGCGACGGGCAGTTTGAAATGGCCACGGTCGTCCGGTCGCGCGATTCGAGCCAGGGACTGCACTTTGCGCGTGAACTGGTGAGCGATGGCAATGGCGGGCTGGTGACGCGGCACCGGTTCATGGCGCATCATCTGATGGCAGCAGGGGTTCCGCGCAACACCGACGAATTCCTTGCACAGCAGGCTGCATTGCTGGCCACGGGCAAGATCAGCCTGCCGTGCTTCAGCATGGCCAATCGCGGCGCCAAGCGCGAACGCGCGAAAGGCTGAAAGCCGGGCGGCTTGCCCGCATGGGCATGCGGCACCGACCGCCGGTCAGCCCCGGTTAAGGAACTTTCATGCATTTTTAATAATCAGAGCGCGGCTCACCGGTCTGATTTGGCTTGCCTTTGTCACGTGCCTGTCGTTTCCTGACGCAGCGACCCGTTATGAAAGGCACCAGCAGGACTGGCGCCGACGGCAAGGGAACGGACGATGAAATATTTCACCAGCTTGATTGCCGCATCAGCACTCGCGGTTGTGCCACTGGTTGCCGATGCGCACAGCGGCGGCGGCGGCGGTGGCCATGTCGGCGGCTATCGTGGCGGCGGCGTGCGCAGCGTTGGTGGCTATCACGGCGTTGGCGTGTACCACGGCGGCGGCGGTTACCGTGGCGGTGGCTATTACCATGGCGGCTATGGCTACCGCGGCTATTGGGGTGGCCCATGGTTCTATGGCCCGGCGATCGGGCTCTATCTCGGGTACTGGTCTGATCCGTGGCTCTGGGGCTATCCCTATGGCTACTACGGCTATCCCTATTATCCTGCTTATGCGCCGCCGGT
>CAITOD010000168.1 GCA_903893935.1 uncultured Sphingomonadales bacterium | reverse complement strand
GTCTCGACAACACGATGATGGCAGAATCCTAAGGATTTGTCTGCCGTGCAACCAGCTCCATGCGCAAAATCCCGGACAGCTATGGGGTCAAGCCCGGGGTGACGAGAGACGCGGACATATGCCCCAAAGAAAAAAGCCCGGCCCCAGAAAAAAGCCCGACCGTTTCCGGCCGGGCTGAAAGTTTGGGAGAGGATGCCTGAAAGGCAGGGTCTATATGCAGCGCACACAAAAATTGTGCAAGTGCGAAATGGTTCAGTACGGTTGCGTTTTTTGCATCAACGCATTCTAAACCAAATGTTTAGTGCGCCAGCAGCAAAGGCAGCACCGAACGATCGAGCAAGTCGCGCGACACCCCGCCCAGCAGCAATTCGCGCAAGCGGCTTTTGCCGAACAGCCCCATCACGATCAGCCCCGCGCCTTGCGCCTGCGCAAACGCGGCGATTGTCGCCGAAACCGATCCTTTGCATTCGGTTTCGTGGCATTCGGCAAGGATGTCGTGCCGCGAGAGATAGCTCGCCGCATCGACCGCCGGGTAATCGTTGCGTTTTTCGCGCACGGTCAGCAGATGCACTGCGCTCGCCTGGCGCAGCAGCGGCAAAGCCGCGCGCATCGCCAAGGCGCTTTCGTGCCCGCCGTCCCACGCGACAACGACCGGTTGGTCGAACGTGAGCAGCGGCGCGCCTTTGGGCACCGCCAGCACCGGCGCGTGCACGCCGAGCGCGATTTCTTCGAGCGTCGGGTCTTCGAGGCTGGTGACCACCACATCGGTATAGCGCGAGGCGCTGGCCACGCCTTCGATCCGCCCTTCGTCGACCAGCACCACATCGAACGCCACGTCTTGCGGCGCGAGCCGGGCATCGAGTTCGCTTGCCAGGCGCTCGTCGGCGGCGCGCACCTGGTTGATCGCTTCGGCCGACAGCGCGGCGCCGCCGAACGGCTCCCACAGCGCCAGTTCGGCAAAGGGCGTGGCGATCTGGAAAGTGACGTGGCCCTGCATGGCCCGCGCCAGTGCGAGCGCGGTTTCGACACGATCATCGAGCGTGGGCGAATTGTCGACCGGGCAAAGAATGGAGCGCATTGGGGGATCCTCTTCGTGAAATCATCAACGGTTTGCACGCCCCCGCACGAATCGACCATGATCCAGGTCAATTCATGGTACCAGACACCCCTTGCCCTGATTAAGCGAGCCATTAAAGCGGCGACAGCCGTATCGCCAAGGAAACACCCGATGACCTCGACCCGCCGGTTTGCGGCTGTCATTTTCGATTTCGGCGGCGTGATCACCACATCGCCGTTCGAAGCTTTCAACCGGCTCGAAGCAGAACGTGGCTTGCCGCGCGATTTCATCCGCCAGGTCAATGCCACCAATCCCGACAGCAATGCCTGGGCACGGTTCGAACGCGCCGAGATCGCTGCCGATGTGTTCGACACGCTGTTTGCTGCCGAAGCGCGCGCGCTGGGCCACGCGCTCGAAGGCGCCGCGGTGCTCGGCGTGCTGGCGGGCGCTATCCGCCCGGCAATGGTCGCCGCGCTCGACCGGCTGGCCGAAGCCGGCTACCGCCTCGCCTGCATCACCAACAATGT
>CAITOD010000167.1 GCA_903893935.1 uncultured Sphingomonadales bacterium | reverse complement strand
GCAACATGGCAGCGCCGATTGCACGGTGCCGCCATTGCAGAGCAAAATCCTCGCCGATCGTGTCAATGCCGTGGCGGGGCCGGGTCGCGCCACGCTGCAATATCGCACGGGCGCGGTGCACGCCGACGGTGCGTTCGACAGTGCGCCCAACATGGCCACGGTGATCGCCTTTTTGCACAAGGCCTTTGCAGCAAATCCAAAGCCGGGGACCTGATTTCGCAAATCCGCTTGCCACCCCCTCAACCCAGGATCGGACAAACCATGTTGAAACGCTTCATGCTTGTGCTGCTAGGATTGGCGGGGGCGCTTGTGACGCAACCTGCCCTCGCCCAGGCGGACCATGCCAATCTGGCACCGGTTGCGCCGGTCACGTCGTGCGCCAGCCTCGCGATGGTCGATCTGTCGGGCGCTGTCGGCAGTGCGACAACACAGACTGCGAGCGAAGTCGCCGGTCCCAGGCCCTACTGCAAAGTCGCGGGCACGATCGCGCGCGACATCCATTTTGAAGTGCGCCTGCCGCTCGCCGGCTGGACGCAGCGCTTCCTGCAAACCGGCTGCGGCGGGCTGTGCGGCATGTTGCAGATCCATCTTGATGACGCCGAAGGTTGCACCCCGGTCACCGACGGCTCGATCGCGATTGCGAGCGACGACATGGGCCACCACGGGATGGGCGGCGACTGGGGTGAAAACGCCGACCAGCGCGTCGACTTTGCCTATCGCGGCAACCATGTCACAGCGCTGGCCGCCAAAGCGCTGATCAAGGCGTTTTATGGCCAGGCAACGCGCTATGCCTATTTCTCCGGCTGTTCGGATGGCGGGCGCGAGGCGCTGATCGAGGCGCAGCGCTATCCTGGCGATTTCGACGGCATTGCCGCCGGCGCCCCGGCGCTGAACTTTACCGTGCAGAATTCGTTCCACCACGGCTGGCTAGCCAAAGTGAACACCGGCAGCGACGGCAAGGCAATCCTTTCCGCGATCGATATCAAGCCCTTGCACGCCGCCGTGCTGGCCGCCTGCGATGGCAGCGACGGGCTGGTCGATGGCCAGATCACCGATCCGCGCATGTGCCATTTCGATCCTGCGGTGCTCGCCTGCAAAGGCGATTACCGGCCCGGCGAATGCCTGACGCAAACGCAGATTGCCGCCGTGCGCGCGATCTATGACGGCGCGCGCAGCCCGGGCGGAAAACGGCTCGAAGTGGGGCCGTTGCAGCCGGGCAGCGAATCCGAATGGGTCGGCGTGTTCGTTCCGCGCGAAAAGACCGGGCACATCGGCAGCGAGGGCATGGCGCTCGATACCATCAATCACCTGATCTATACGCCGAACCGCACGTATTCGATCGCCAGCTTCCCGTTCACCGAGGAAACGCTGGCGAGCGAAGAAGCGGCGCGCGCGCTGTACAATGCCGACAACGCCGATCTTGGCGCATTTGCCGGGCACGGCGGCAAGCTGATCCTCTACCACGGCTGGTCGGACCCGCACATCAGCCCGCTCAACACGATCGATTACTACGAACGCGTCGGTGCCAAAATGGGTGCTGCGACGCGCAACGGCTTTGTGCGGATGTTTCTGCTTCCCGGCATGGGCCATTGCGGCGGCGGCGAGGGCCCGAGCGAATTTCCCCTGCTCGCCAATCTGATGGCCTGGGTGGAAAACGGCAGCGCGCCAGGCGTGATGATCGCGCACCGCAAGGCGCCGATGCATATGGGCCCGCCCCCCGGTGCCGGTCCGGACGGTCCGCCCCCGGGTGGTCCTGGTGGTCCGGGTGGTCCGGGTGGCCCGGATGGTGACCACAAAGGTCCGCCGCCCGAATTCATCCGCGAAATGATGGCGCACGAAGCGGAACTGGCCAAGCTCGGGCCGCGCAGCCGCCCGGTCTATGCCTATCCGCAAGTGGCGCAATACAACGGCAGCGGCGCGGTGGATGAAGCCGCCAGCTTCCACCCGGTCACGCCGCCGCCGGTCAATGGCCTGAGCGACTGGGCCGGCGCGCGGCCGTGATCGCCGGACACCCGGCTCGCGATGTCTTGCGCGCCGGGCTGACGGGAGGCCTGGCCGGCGGGGCCTGCATCTGGGTCTATGAAGCGATCGTGTGGGCGGGCGTGCAGCATCTGCTGCCGCTCGCCGCGATCCCGGCCAATGCGGTCGGTCTGATGCTGGGCAAGGCGGTCCAGCAGAGCCTGGGCCCGTGGGCAAGCGTGCTGGGCACGCTCACCCATTTCGGCTTCGCGCTGATCTGGGGCGTGGGCTTCGCCACGATCTGGCCCTGGTTTCGCAAACGCGGCTGGGAAGCGACCGCGCTCGCGCTGCCGTTTGCCGCGGTGCTGTGGGTGGTAATGCACGTGGCCATTGCGATCGCCGGGCACGAACATCCCAATTATCTCGACCCCAATGTGGTGATTGGTGGCGTGATGTCGCACCTGTTCTTTGCGGTGCCGCTGGCGCTGGTCGTGCGGTCCGGACTGCGCTGAAACAGGCTGCTTGCCCGGCGATGGCACGCTGCGGCCATTGACTCGTTCGATCGAATGAATGAAAAGGGCGTATGACCCCGGCT
>CAITOD010000166.1 GCA_903893935.1 uncultured Sphingomonadales bacterium | reverse complement strand
GGGCGGATCGGCGGCATCCTGGGGCCGATGATCGGCGGTTATGCCTATAGTCTCGGCGGGGTCTGGGCATTCGGGTTGACCGCTGCGCTGCTCGCCCTGTCGATCGGCGCGCAGATGCTGGTGGGCAAACCCTTGCGCGCAGTGGCGCGCGCCGACGGGCGGCCGATCACCGCGATTGTCGAAGGGCTGCGTTATGTCGCACGCACGCGGATGCTGCTTGGTGCGATCAGTCTCGATCTGTTTGCCGTGCTGTTCGGCGGGGCGACCGCGCTGCTGCCGGCTTATGCGCGCGATATCCTGCATGTCGGCCCGATCGGGCTCGGGCTGTTGCGCTCGGCGACTTCGGTGGGCGCGGTCGGCACCGCGCTGTGGCTGTCGGCGCGCCCGATCGGCGACGGGATCGGTCCCAAGATGCTTGGCGCTGTCGGCCTGTTCGGGCTGGCGACCGCGGTGTTCGGGCTATCGTCGTGGTTGTGGCTGTCGCTCGCGATGCTGGCGCTGCTCGGTGCGGCCGACATGATCTCGGTCTTCGTGCGCCAGACGCTTGTCCAGGTGGTCACGCCCGACGCCATGCGCGGCCGGGTGGGTGCAACGTCCAGCCTGTTCATCACCGCGTCGAACGAACTGGGCGAAATGGAATCGGGGCTGGTCGCATCGCTGATCGGCCCGGTCGGCTCGGTGGTATTCGGCGGCGTGATGGCGATGGCGATGGCCGGGGCGTGGGGCTGGCTATTTCCCGAACTCCGGCGCGTCCAGCGCTTCGAAGACGTCGAGAGCACTTGACCCAAAGCCTGGCCAATGCGTCTTGTGCGACAGACGGCAAGGAATTCGCGATGACCCAAAGCTGGAACCCTGATCCCGACAGCGGCGTGACCATCGCGCGCGTGATGGCCGGTGGCTTGCCGTTCGAAGTGGCCTGCGCCGGGAGCGGCGACCATCTCGCGCTGTGCCTGCACGGCTTTCCCGAATTGCACTATTCGTGGCGGCACCAGATCCCGCTGCTCGCCGATCTGGGCTATCGCGTGTGGGCGCCCAATTTGCGCGGGTATGGGGCTTCGTATCGCCCCTCGCAGGTCGCCGATTACCGGCTGGGCGAATTGCTCGGCGATGTCGCCGCGCTGTATGACGCAAGCGGCGCCACGCGGCTGACGCTGATCGCGCACGACTGGGGTGGCGCGCTGGCGTGGTATTTCGCGATCCGGCGCTTGCGCCCGGTCGAACGGCTGGTGGTGATGAACCTGCCGCACCCCGCCTGCCTCGCTGCGGCACTCCGGCATTGGCCGCAGCGCCGCCGCAGCTGGTACATGGCGATGTTTCAGCTGCCGTGGCTGCCCGAACGCGGCCTCCTGCGCAATAATGCGGCCGCCTTGCGCGGGATTTTCCGCAGCATGGCGGTCGACAAGAGCCGCTTTCCCGATGCCGTGCTCGATGTCTATGCACGCGCCGCGGCCGAGCCCGGCGCACTGACCGCGATGATCAACTGGTATCGCGCGGCTTTCCGCCATCGCGCCGAAATGGACAGCGGCACCGGCCGCGTCGATGTGCCCGTGCTGCAGGTCTGGGGCGAAGCCGATACCGCGCTCGGGCTCGAAACGCTCGACGGCACCGATCGCTATGTGCCCGATCTGACCCGGCACCGCCTGCCCGGTGTGTCGCACTGGGTGCAACAGGAAGCGCCCGAGGCGGTCAACGCGATCCTCTTGTCATGGCTGCCGCGCGGTGATCAGGCACGCTGACGCCCGGCGCGATAAATTGCCGCGCCAGCGCCAAGCAGCACCGCCGTCAGCCCGATGATTTTGGCGAACGCCAGCGGCTTGTTGGCTTCATCGCCCGCCGGCAGCGCCGCCAGCACCAGCGCCACCAGCGTGGTGGTCAGCCCGATCAGCGCCAGCAGGAGCGATACCGGGCGACCGCCGGGCAGCCGCGAGACGCCCGCCGCCTGCGCGCGGGCGTCGCTGTTGACTCGCAGCACCGCCAGAAACACCCCGGCAAACGGCAGGAACGCGGCGATGATCCCCATGCTCACGAGCACTTCATAGGCGCCCTGCACCCCGGTTCCGGCTTGCCCCAGTACACACAGCAGCGCGCTCAGCCCACCTTGCAGCAACAGCGCCACCCATGGCGTGCCCCAGCGCGGATGTACTTTGGCAAACACCGGGGGCAGCATGCGATCGATCCCGACCGCAAACGGCAGCCGCGCGCAGCCCGACAGATAGCCGCTCGCCGCACCCAGATTGCCGACCGTGATCAGCAGCGCGATCGGCCAGGCCAGCCACCCGATTCCCAGATGCTGCGACGCGATTGATCCGGCCTGGACCAGCCCCTGCAACGGATTGACCGCATGGGCGGGCATGATCACCAGCACGGCAATCGTGCCGAGCAGATAGACCGGCAGCACCACCATGCCTGCCAGCGGCAGCGCGCGCGGGATCGTGCGACGCGGATCGCGGATTTCACCGCTCATGAAACTCGCTGTTTCGGGGCCCGCCAGCGCGAACGCGAGGCCCGACAGAATGACCACATGGCCAAGGTCGAACGCGGGACGCGCCGAAGCGGCATCGAACCGCGTCACGCTGCCGAAGCGCCAGAAACTGAACCCCGCCAGCAGCACGACCAGCAAAGTCGGCAGCCACATCCCCACCGCGCCAAAGCCGTGCAGCCACTTGGCCCATTTCAGCCCGGCAATGTTGATCGCGGTGATCGCCGCCAGCGCCACCAGCGCAAACGACATGAACCACACGGTCGATCCCGACAGCGCCTGCAACCGCGCCCCGCCCAGGAACAGCGCATTGCCCGCATCGAAATAGAACACCGAGGGAAAATAGGGCAGGTTCGAAGTCCAGTAACTCCACCCCGCCATGAACCCGGCAAACGGCCCGAAGGTCTCGCGAATCCAGACGTAGAGCCCGCCTTCCTGCGGATAGCGCGACGACAGCTCGATCACGGCCGCGACCAGCGGGATATAGAACCCGGCAAAAGCCAAAGCCCAATACCACAGTGCCGAAGGACCAAGCGTTGCCGCCGAGGCGATCCAGCGCAACGAAATGCCCGTAACCATG
>CAITOD010000165.1 GCA_903893935.1 uncultured Sphingomonadales bacterium | reverse complement strand
GTCCATCGCGCCCTCGGCGGGCAAAGTGCCCTTGCTGTGGGATGGCGACCATGTGGTGTGGGACAGCCTCGCCATTCTCGAATACCTCGCCGACCGCGTCGGGCGCGACCGGTTCTGGCCGCGCGAGCTCGCCGCAGCCGGACTCGCGCGGTCGCTTGTCGCCGAAATGCACAGCGGGTTTGGCGCCTTGCGCAGCGCGATGCCGTTCAATCTGGCGCGCCATGGCGTGCCGGTGGCGATGGACGCGGCGGTGACTGACGATGTCAACCGCGTGCTGACGCTGTGGGCCGAAGCGCGCGCGCGGTTTGGCCAGGGCGGGCCCTGGCTGTTCGGAACATTTGGCGCGGCCGATATTGCCTTTGCCCCGGTGGCGCTGCGGCTGATCAGCTATGGCGTGGCGCTGCCCGGGTTCGCCGAAAGCTATGTGACTGCGATCAATGAACATCCGTGGCTGGTCCAGTGGCGCGAAGCGGCCGCGCAGGAACCCTGGACAATCGGCAAATATGACGCGCCCGAAGGCCCGGCTGCATGACTATCGATCCGGTCGCGCTGACCGAGCGGCTGATCGCCTGCGAAAGCGTGACGCCGGCAAGCAGCGCAGTGTTTGCCGAACTCGCCGAGGCGCTGAGCCCGCTGGGGTTTGCCGTGCACCGCTTTGTCACCGGCCATGCGCCCGACGGTCCGGTTGAAAATCTGGTGGCCTTGCGCGCGGGTCCCGCCGGCAGCCGCCATTTCGCATTTGCCGGGCATGTCGATGTCGTGCCGGCCGGAGCAGGCTGGACCAGCGCGCCATTCGTGCCCGAACGGCGCGGCGACTTGCTCTACGGTCGCGGCGCGGTCGACATGAAAGGCGCGATTGGCGCGATGGTCGCCGCAGTCGCCGAAATCCCGGCTGATGCCGGCACGATCAGCTTCCTGATCACCGGCGACGAGGAAGGCCCGGCGCGGTTCGGCACGGTCGAGATAATCAAATATATGCGCGCGCAGGATATTTGCCCCGATCTGTGTCTGGTGGGCGAGCCGACTTCGGTCCACCGGCTGGGCGATATGGCCAAGATCGGCCGGCGCGGCTCGGTCAACATGTGGCTGACCGCGCATGGTGCGCAAGGCCATGTCGCCTATCCGCACCTGGCCGACAACCCGATCCCGCGGTTGGTGGCGCTGCTGGGTGAACTGGATGCCTGGCATCTGGACGATGGCAGCGAATGGTTTCAGGCGTCGAACCTTGAACTGACCGACATTACCGTGGGCAATCCGGCGACGAACGTGATCCCCGCCGAGGCGCACGCGCGGCTGTCGATCCGTTTCAACGATCTGCAACGCGGCGACGATCTGGTCGCGACGGTCACAGCCATGGCCGCACGCCACCGCATCGAGGTGCGCGCGGTGATCTATGGCGAAGCCTTCCTGACTTTGCCCGGGGCATTTTCTACGCTGGTGTCCGACGCGGTCGTGGCGGAAACCGGCGTGACGCCCGAATTATCCACCACCGGCGGCACGTCCGACGCGCGCTATTTGCGCGCGCTGTGCCCGGTGATCGAATTCGGCTTGTCCAATGCCACGATGCACAAGAAGGACGAAGCGGTGGCAATCGCCGATCTGGCGGTGCTGACGCGGATCTATCGGCGCATTGCCCTGGCTGCATTGGCGCGTTGCGCCGTCACAGAAACTCCCGGGATGCAAGGGCAATAGCCCTTGCCCGCCGGAGGCCGCTTACCGCACTTTACGCAACACGATATAAACTGCACCCGCCCCGCCGTGTCTGGGGCTGGCCGGCCGCACCGCTGCAATCTGCCCGGCGTAGGAACTATGCGCCAGCCAATCGAGCAATTGCGCGCGGATTGCGCCGCGGCGTTCGCTGCGCGCGTCGTGGTCGGCGTGTGGGCGGGGTTTGCCGGCGATCAGCAGGATCACGCGCGAGCCGATGGCGAGCGCCTGGGCGATCCCGCTGATCAGGCGAGTGTGCGCCATGTCGAGATTCATGCCGTGGAGGTCGATGGTTGCGTCGGGCACGATCGAACCGCTGGCGAGGCGGCGGTCCCAGCTGCCGTCGAGGCCATCGCGCGTCAACGGGCGTGCCGGGGTTGCAGGCGGGGGCGGTGGGGGCAACGGTTTCGGCACCCGGCCACGCACGCGCTTTGGCGGCTCGGGGGCGGGTTCCGGCGTAGCGACGGGTTCGGATGGCGCCGCGGCTGCCACCGGGGCCTGGGGATGCAGCGGGGTGACGGTGGCGGCGACTTTGCGCCACAGCGCGGCTTCGTCGGGCGAGAGGCCGCGCGGTGCCCGGGTCACGGCCGGGGCAGACGGGCTGCCGCGGATTTGGGCAGCAGGATCAGCGCGCGGCCGCGCGCGCTCATGCCGCCGGCGATGCGCCGCGCTTCGGCGCCCGCGCCCCAGAAGCTGTCGAACCGGTTGGCGCCCTTGATCGCGCCGCCGGT
>CAITOD010000164.1 GCA_903893935.1 uncultured Sphingomonadales bacterium | reverse complement strand
CCAACTCGACGGCTCAAAGCATTGGTGGTTTGAATCGCGCGGCCCGCAGTGCACGCTGCTGGTCTACATTGACGACGCGACCAGCGAGCTGATGCATTTGAAGATGGTCGAGAGCGAGAGCACGTTCGCCTACATGCGCAGACTGACGCCGGCAGAGATGGCGCAGCGCGCATCTGTGTCGGCGTAAACACTTCCAATTACGAGACAATTCGTCGTGGAACCACAACAATTTGAATGCAATTTTGGAGCGCACTAGTAAAAAAGGTATTGAACCAAATTTTGGACATAAGGGGGATGCCGTGCGCAACCGGCTGATATTTCCCATGCTTACGCTTTTCATGATCGGTGCAACGGACTGCCCCGCGGCGGCTTTGGCAAAGCAGCCTCCGCAGATGAGTGCCAAAATCAAGGCGCTGATTCGCAAGGAGGACGCGCTAGACGATCGCTGTCGTGCCCCTGGAGGGGACCCAAATGGGCGTATTTGCTTGGAGCGCGGCCGAATCTTGTTAAAACTTACGCATCTTGGCTGGTGCTGGGACTCTGAGAAGATGGACCCGATTGAGGCGGATAACCACTGGATGCGTTGTTCTGACGCCCACAAAATTCCCTAACGTTCAAGAATTTCATTTGATTGGAATTTTAGCGAGCGCCCGTGCGACCGCATATCTATCGGCAGAATCCCGAAAGTTTTTCTTGGGTCTTACGACATAATAAGAATAGCCCGCCGCGAGGCTGGCTGCATCGGATCCAACCCGCTGAGCCAACGCAAATGTACGCTGCTCGCTATGGGCCAATTCATAAAGCTGATATTTGATTTGTTGATCTGCGTTGGATTTTTCAAGGCTTTTTCCGCCGTTGAATTGTTTGAACGACGACTTGCGCGCTGGGTCGGTCAGTTGAAACAAACCATGGCCCTTACCGTTCTTGCCGCTTTGAGTAACGGATGGATCCAGACCACTTTCCATTTCTGCGTTGGCCGCCAGCGCTGCTGCGAGCGGTGCTGGCAAGCCGTATTTCTTGATGAGGGTATCGCGAAAATCGGCCGCATGTTCAGCATGCAATTCCGCAATTCGCAAACTCAGCAATCCTGTTTGCTTGATTGCCGCCAATAGCTGCTCTGGCGGCAAATGATGTGCCCCAGCCGAAGGTCGATCGCCCTGCGTTCGAAAACGCGGCGCTGTAACGACAATTTCGTTTCCATTATTTCCTGGCGGATTGCCCGGCTCTGCCGATCCTGCCGCCGGGCCGGACGTAAACCGTCCTGATTTCGGGTCGTGCCAGGGGTTGCCGCCCTTGTGAATGCTCGTCACGTCGCCAGCCAAATTGACCTCCGTGCCAAAGGTCTGTGGCTTGGCCACAATTTCAGGCGGTTTGGATCGCAAGCACCAACGTCAACTTGACCGAGAATGCGAAACGGATGTTAGAGCCGGCTTGAGCGGGCCCACTGCAAAGCAGCGGGTCCGGGCACGCCACCGCGAGCCCAGCGCATCAGCAGGGTCTGCGCTGCACAATCTGGAGGGTTCCGCGCAGCCCCTGCTGACCCCAGCGTGTGTCATTTCTATTTGGCGGAAATTGCGTCTTCTCTAAATGGCGGAAACACTGATTGCATGCGCAATTAAGAAATGTCTCAATCGGGACCTCTCTCGGCCTCGGTGGTATGTTCTTCTGCATGTTCCAGTCGCATAAACAGCAATATTACTAACCCGCAATATATCCACTTCCGAGCAAGCTTGTCGCGATAATTGCGTGAAATTAATCGAAATTCACGAGAAACAAGCTATGACCGGTCCGGTCTTGATGCGGAAAATGATCCAATGCGACATGGCATGATATTTGTCTCGCTTGCCTTTTTCATGATTGCGACACTGGATTATCCGGCTGCCGCGCTGGCTGGTCAGCCTCAACACAAGAGCGCCAAAATCAAGGCGCTGATCCACAAAGAGGACTTGCTTGACGACCGCTGCCAGGCTCCGGGAATGGATGCAAATGGCCGAGTTTGCCTTGAGCGTGCCCGTATATTGTTAAAACTGATGCGCCTCGGTTGGTGCTGGGATACCGAAAAAATCGATGCACCATACAAAGATCGTCACTGGATGCGCTGCGCTGATGCCAGGACCGTTCCGTAAACGTCCAGCTTTCATTTGACCGGAATTTCAGCGAGAGCGCGCGCTACCGCGTATCTGTCCGCTGAGTCGCGAAAGTTAAATTTTGGTCTTTCGACATAATAGGCATAACCAGCCGCAAGGCTTGCAGACCCAACCTGTTTGGCCAGGGCAAATCTAGACTGTTCGCTATGTGTCAACTCATGAACTTGGTATCTTATTTGCTGATCCTCGGTTGATCTCTCGATAGTTGTCCCGATGAATTCCTTGAACAAATTTTTGCGCGCTGGATTGGTTATTTGAAACAGGCCTTGGCCTTGTCCATTTTTGCCATTTTGAGTAACGGAAGCACTCAAACCACTTTCGAGTTCCGCGCTGGCCGCAAGTGCCACCGCAAGCGGCGCGGGCAAACCGTATTTTTTGATCAGGTTGTCTCGAAATTGCGCAGCATGTTCGGCATGCAAGACTGCAAGTCGCGAACTCAGTACACCCGTTTGTTGTATTGCTGCCAAAACCTGCTCGGGCGGCAGATGATGTGCGCCAGCGGAAGGCCGATCGCCCTGCGTTCGAAAACGCGGCGCTGTAACGATAATTTCTTCTCCATTGTTTCCCGGCGGATTGCCCGGCTCTGCCGCTCTCGCCACCGGGCTGGACGTAAACCGTCCAGATTTCGGGTCGTGCCAAGGGTTGCCGCCCTTGTGACCGCTTTTCGCGTCGCCAGCCATCCTGATCTCCGTGCCAAAGGTCTGTGGCTTGGCTACAATTTCAAGCGGTTTGGATCGCAAGCAGCAGCGTTGCGCTTGCCGAGAAAGCACAACAGCCGATGGAATTGGCGTGAACGAGTCCGCCGCGAATGCCGCGATAGCGCGCCCCTGCCGGTCAATCACGCTGCTGCTTTGATATCGGTTAGCGAAAAGTCGTTGCCTTTGAACAGGAACGGTTCGCCGGTAGCCTTGGCGAGCGCATAGGCGAAGCAATTGCACCGCCTCCGCTTCGCGATACAAGATCTCGACCAGCGCGGATGTTTCGCTGATCACTTTGGCAAGCCATTTGCATCATAGAGCAGTTCGGCGTGATCGGAATAAGGTCGCTCGACATGCGCGGCTGCGCGATCCGCGATTGCCAGCAATTCCTCGACGCTGGCCCGAGCCTTTGCGCGTTCCATCTGCGCAAAGTGTGCGCGCAAGGCATCGGTCACCACGCGAGTCATGCTTTGGCCCGTTGTCTCCGCAATGGCTTGGGTCAATTTGCAGGCCTTTGCACTCTTGATATTCAGGCTCATGGCCTGCCTTTAAAGAATTTCTTCTGTGTTCCTAACAAAGTCGGCGTTGAATGGCAAAAGCGGCGAATGACCGGTTGATCGAGTCTGGCGCACGGGCAGCCAGGCGCAAGCTGGTGCGCGCGTCATCGACTTTGGCGGCGGCGATATCGAGGTCTGCGCCATCGAGGAGGGTCACGGCCTGGTCGAGCAGATCGAGCGCGTGTTCAACTTGCGCGTTTTTTGCAGGGTTTGAGGGATTGCACATCGCCGGTCTCCTTTGGCGATTCCGATATTGGTCTATGGCGCGCATTTGCGCAGGAATTCGAGCGGAACTGACACCAGATTGCGTTGTATATGGCAGTTTCGCGCCCATTTTGGCGGATCGTGCGCGGCTTTGCGGGCTTGCCAAGCGCGTGCGTCCTTGCCACCGGGGTTGTGCCGTCACGAGGGGGCCCGCCATGACCACGACCACCGATCCGCTTTCCCGCCTGCTCGCAATCATGGCGCGGTTGCGCGATCCGGAGCGTGGCTGCGAATGGGATCTGGCGCAGGATTTCGCGTCGATCGCGCCCTATACGATCGAAGAATCCTATGAAGTCGCCGATGCGATCGCGCGCGGGGATATGGCTGCGCTGCGCGAGGAACTGGGCGATCTGCTGCTGCAAGTGGTGTTCCACAGCCGCATGGCCGAGGAAGCCGGGCATTTCGGCTTTGCCGATGTGGCCGAGGCGATTTCCGCCAAGATGGAAGCGCGCCATCCGCATATTTTCGGCGGCGAAGACGAAGCGGGACAATCGCGGCAGGAACGCTGGGAAAATGCCAAGGCAGCGGAACGCACGGCCAAAGGGGCCGGCGGCGCGCTCGATGGCGTGGCGCTTGCCCTGCCCGCGCTGATGCGTGCGGAAAAATTGCAGAAGCGCGCGGCGCGGGTCGGGTTCGACTGGCCCGATACCGCGGGGCCGGCGGCCAAGCTGGTCGAGGAAACCGCCGAACTGGCCGAAGCGACCAGCGAGGCGCACCGGTTCGAGGAAGCGGGCGATCTGTTGTTTGCGGCGGCCAATCTGGTGCGCGCTTATGGTGTCGATGCCGAAGACGCTTTGCGGCATGCCAATGCCAAGTTCGAACGCCGCTTTCGCGCGATGGAATCGCTGGCCGGCGGCAGTCTGGCCGGGCGCGATCTCGCGGCGCAAGAGGCGCTGTGGCAGGCGGTCAAGGCGGGGGAATGAACGCGGGACCTCCCCGATTATCGTCACCCCGGACTTGATCCGGGCTGACGTTGTTTGGTTGGGGTGGTTACAGGCTGTAAAACCGGCCCAGTTCGCGCGGGGTCAGGCGGACGCGGATCAGCGCGGCGGGCAGGCCCTGGGCGTCTTGCGCTTCTGCTTCGGAGAGCACTTCGCCGTGGGCGTGGAGCCAGGCCAGTCGTTGCCCATCGGTCATCGGCACGGTCAGATCGAGCGTGCGCGCTTCGCCGGTCAGCAGCACGCCGAGCCGTTCGACAAGCGCATCGACCCCTTCCCCGGTCACTGCCGAAATCGGCACCGCCGGGCGGTCGGCCGCATCGTGCGCGATCAGGTCTTCGCGCAAGGCGCGATCAGCGGGCGACAGCAGATCGATCTTGTTCCATGCTTCGATGATCGGCACGCTCGCGCCGTTATCGCCGATCACGCCGATTTCGGTCAGGATCAATTCGACTTCGCGCTTCTGCTCGGCGCTCGCGGGGTTGGCGACATCGCGGACATGCACGATCACATCGGCCGCGGTCACTTCTTCGAGCGTGGCGCGAAACGCCGCGACCAGTTGCGTGGGCAAGTCGGAAATGAATCCGACGGTATCCGACAGGATCGCCTTGTCGACCGCGGGCAGCCGGATCGCGCGCATTGTCGGATCGAGCGTTGCGAACAGCAAGTCTTCGGCCATGACAGTGGCGCCGGTCAGCCGGTTGAACAGGGTCGATTTGCCCGCATTGGTATAGCCCACCAGCGCGATCACCGGCCACGGCGCGCGATTGCGGCGTTCGCGATGGAGCCCGCGCGTGCGCCGCACTTGTTCGAGCTCGCGCCGGATACGCGCCATGCGGCCGCGAATCAGCCGCCGGTCGGCCTCGATCTGCGTTTCACCGGGGCCGCCGAGAAAGCCGAAACCACCGCGCTGCCGCTCGAGGTGAGTCCACGATCGCACCAGTCGGCCGGCCTGGTAATCGAGATGCGCCAGTTCGACCTGCAACCGCCCTTCGGCGGTCGCGGCGCGCTCGCCGAAAATCTCGAGAATCAGCCCTGTGCGGTCGATCACTTTGCGACCGAGGTGCGTTTCCAGATTGCGCTGCTGGATCGCCGACAGCGCGCCATCGACAATCACCAGATCGGCGCCCGACTGTGCGCAGGCGACCGCGATCTTGTCGACCTGGCCTTCGCCGAACAGCGTGGCGGGGCGCACCGCGCGGATCGGCAGCGCCAGACTGTCGACCACGTCGAGCCCGATCGCCTGGGCAAGCCCCGCCGCTTCCTCGAGCCGAGCCTCGACATCGAGGCCCAGGTTGCCCTTTTGCCGCACATCGGGCAGCGCCACGACCACTTTGGCGCCGCGCGCGACTTCGCCTTTCAGATCCTCGGGATTGCGCCCGAATTCAAAACCGCTCAAGCCGTTTCGCCATCCCAGTCGCCCGACAGATCGACATGCCCGGCCGGCTGGATCGTCGAAACCGCGTGCTTGTAGGCCAGTTGCACATAGCCTTCGCGTTCGAGCAGCATGCAGAACAAGTCATAAGCCGCGACTTTGCCCTGGAGCATCACACCATTGACGAGGAACATCGTCACTTGCACCCCGGCGTCGCGCACGCTCGACAGAAACACATCCTGCAACAGCCGCTTGCGCGCAGATTCGTCGCCAGGGTTCTGGAAATGCGCGACCGAAAGCTGCTGGCCGGGCATGATCGTGCTGATCGCGTGCTTGTAGACCAGCTGCGACTGGCCATCGCGGCGCAACAGGATCGAGAAATTGTCGAACCAGGTGACAATGCCCTGCAGCTTGACACCTTTGACGAGGAACATGGTGACCGGTACCTTGTTCTTGCGCAGGTGGTTGAGGAACACGTCCTGCAGGTTCTGGCCTTTCGCACCCGAGGTGACGATGGTCGGCGCAACCGCTTCGGGTGCAGCCTCTTCCTTTTCTTTCGCGGTGCGCGGGCGGGCGGTCAGGGTACGTCCGGTCATCTCTCGTGACTCCGTTTGTTTTGGCTCGGCACCGGTCTTGCCGGCACCATCGCGATCTGGCGCAGCGCACGGTTCGGCGGCGAGTCCGAACCCGGCGCAGCGCCGTTCTCATGGCCCCT
>CAITOD010000163.1 GCA_903893935.1 uncultured Sphingomonadales bacterium | reverse complement strand
GGGGCAGGTGCCATCAACTTCGCCGGGCCGGCGTCGATCCGCGCGTTGTTTGCAAAGTGGGGCTATCCCTCGGGCTTTCACCGCGTGACAGGTGCCCTGGAAGTGGTCGCCGGTTTGCTGCTGCTGATGCGGGCGACGTCCCGGTTCGGTGCGATCGGCAGCCTTGTGATCCTGCTGGCCGCGGTCGCCACGCTGATCCGGTTTCGCGATTGGGGGCACTTGCCGGGCGCGCTTGCGCTGGCGGCAGCCGCAGCCGCGACGATCGCGCTTCAGGGATAGCATCGCGACCCTGATGTCTGGCGCCGCACGATGGCGCGCCCGCCAGCACGCAGCGCCTTGCCGAATAACTGCACTTCGCCCCGTTTTTCCGATTGCCGCATTGCAAACCCATGCCGCCTGAAACCACGAAAGGAGTCCAAGCCATGACTGCCATTCCCCGGATCGACTTGACCGTTCACCACGCTCCGCGCGATATGTCCGACCGGTTTGCGCTGGGCGTGACCAAATTGCTGCGCTTTTGCGCCGACACGTTCTTTGCCAAACGCTATGGCCACCGCGCCATCGTGCTGGAAACGGTGGCTGCGGTGCCGGGCATGGTTGGCGCCACGCTCACGCACTTGCGCTGTCTGCGCCGGATGGCAAGCGACAAGGGCTGGATCCGCACGTTGATGGAAGAAGCGGAAAACGAACGCATGCACCTGATGACCTTTATCGAAGTGGCCCGGCCCACTTTGCTTGAACGCCTCGTGATCCTGTTGGTGCAATGGGCTTTCTATCTCGGCTTTTTCGGCCTCTATCTCGTCAGCGCAAAGACCGCGCACCGGCTGGTCGGCTATTTCGAGGAAGAAGCGGTCATCAGCTATACGCATTACCTGAAAGAAATCGATGCAGGGCGCTGTGCCAATGTCCCGGCGCCTGCGATTGCCAGAGATTACTGGGGTCTGCCGGCCACGGCGTGTTTGCGCGATGTGGTGATGGTCATTCGTGCCGATGAAGCGCACCACCGCGACGTCAACCACGGCTTTGCCGCCGACCTTGCCGGCCAGACCGCCGCATCGACCCTGTCGCCCTATCCCTGGCATGCCGAAACGATCCAGGTCTGAACCATACCACGGGACGCCGTTCATGCAGCATGCGCAACGGTTACGAGAACCTCTTACACCATTTCCTTGAGCAGCACGCTCGTGTCCGCCAGCCGTTCGGGCACGATCATCGCGCCGGTTTCAACCAGCTTCTTGCCCTGGACATAGTCCTTGACCGCATTGACGCAGTCGAGCGCGATCACGTGGCCCTGCTTGAGGTAGATCACCGAGAAACTGCGCGTGGCGGGATCGCCGCGGGTGACCGTGGCATCGTGACCGATCGACAGCCCGACCGTCTGCAGGCGCAGGTCATACTGATTGGACCAGAACCACGGCACCGCCTTGTACGGTACCGGGTTGCCGGTGATGGCCTTGGCCACGGTGGTCGCCTGATCGTTGGCGTTCTGCACCGATTCGAGCCGGAT
>CAITOD010000162.1 GCA_903893935.1 uncultured Sphingomonadales bacterium | reverse complement strand
TGGTTTTTCCAGAGCCGCCTTTCTGGCTCACAATGGCGATCGTGGTCATGCTTGATCCTTCACATGTTCACATGTGGACGAGTGGGAATGTGCGATTGTACGATTGTGGATGAGTGAAGCCGGAGACCGGCTTACCCGTCCGTGCCCCCGTGGGGCTCTTCGACGATCACGCGCTTTTCAAAAGACGCCATCAGCCTTGCCGTGAGATCTGTCATTGGTCCGAGGGGCAACTCTGGCGGCAGCGAAGTTTCCGGAGGGACTTCGACACTCCGTGTCGCCTGCTGAGCCTCCCGCTCGGTGGCCCGAAACAGCCCGGCAAGATTGATGCTCGCTGCCTTCGCCCGCCGCGTCATCCCTGCCAAACACCGGCCAGGTGACAGAACGCGATAGCGATGGCCGGTCGGCAATTCGAAGTTCCGGTCGATGAGCAGCACACTGAGCGCAGCCCGCTCCCGCCCGAACTGCTGGCAAGCCCGGGCCCAAGTACCCTGCGCAATGCCAAGTCGCCCACAACTTCGCCAGGATGCCTCGACGAGGTTGGGCCAGGTCGGGCCGCCCAGAGCCTCGACCTCGCTGCGATACCCGTCCGTCGCCACGCTGAGCGCGGTCGCCGGTCTGATCCGTTCCAGCGCATCGCGCTCGGGCGCGTTACGTTTTCGTGATGGTTTTTTGTTCTGTATATTGGGTGCGCAGTTTTCTTCCGGCGCGTCGGAAGTTTTCAGTGCACGGGGCTCAGGGTCGGGCACGGATTCGATGGCGGCGAGCATGGCAGACAAGGCCTCGCGAATGGCGATCAGGCGGTCGACACTGTTGATCCGCGCAGTCCGACCATCTGGGAGGACCGTCTCCGCCCTTTCGCGCAGATCATCGTCGCCCGCTTCGCGGATGCGCTGCCCCAACTGGCGGATTTCTGCACGGCATTGCTGCATGGCTCGAGCTTGAATATCCAGAGCTTCTGCCTTGGCCTGCATCTCGGCGAACCGGTCGACAAGTGGCGCAAGGTTGATCCCGGCGGCCCAGACGATCGCGCCATCTTGGCGGTCGCCCGCGCGCTCGCCATTGATCCCTGCATTGCGGACGATGAAGCCCGCCTGCTCCAATTCGCGCTCAGCCGAATTGATGGAGCGTGGGGTCAAACCCAAGGCCTCGGCAAAGCGACAAGCCTGGGTCCAGACCGCGCAGATGCGGCCGCTCAGGTAGTCGCTGTCCATCGTCTTCAGCACATAGTGCCGGACCAGTGCCACCGCTGAAGAGGACAAACCGAAGCCAGGTCGCGCCACTTGCTCGAACAGCCGCAACATCTCGAAGCGCGTCACGCCAGGAGGTAGCCCCCTGTGGGCGAGGGTGGTGCTCATATCACCTCTCCGGCCAAAACAGCACTTGCGCGCGAGTCCCCGCAGCGATAACTTTCTCCCATAGCAGCCCAGCTATTCAATGAGCCGCTGCGAAGGGTTGCCGCCCTTCCAGCGGTTTTTCGTTGGCCGGGTGACGGCTCAGGGCCAGTTCCGACGAGTTGGGATCCGGGGGGCATTCTCCCGTGCAACAGTGTGCCTGTGAGGTCGACCAAAGTGAGGCTAATCGACGCTAATTGGCGTGAGCAGGCAGAATTAAAAGTGGTCCGCAGATGGTCCGCGGGAGTGACTTTGTTCGCCATATGAACCGCCTCCGTTCCTCAAAGAAGAAACAGAAAACAGCCGTTTTTGGGGCTTAGTCCTCGGTGTAAACGAGATGCTCTACCAACTGAGCTAACCGCCCAATTCTTTGATGATTATAGATTTTTCAGACCGGATTGGAGCCTGAAAAATCTGTCGCGGGGGTGTGCCCCGGCGACCGGACGGCATTGCCTTGAAACCTGTGAAATTGCAACAGCCGAGCATGGCGTTTGCGAGGCGCGGCTCGCGATGCTCAGACGTGGTAAAAATCGAGGACAGTGGGCACCGTGTCGTTCAGCAGCCAGATTGTCTTGGCGGCAATGCGCCATTCGTTGTCGTGCGCGACCAGCCGGTGGCGGTAGCGACCGAAGAACACGTGGGTCGCATCGGACCGGCGGTCAAACCGGTGCACGCTGAAGGCGCTTGAAACGAGGCCTTCACTGGCGTCTTCGACCAGCACATTGGTGATCATGTGCACCACCCGCGAGGGTGGCGCCGAGGCGACCGACAGGCCCGAAGTTGCCCGCCAGACGCGGTCTTCCAGATTGCGCCGTCCGCGATACCAGATCAGCGACAGTTCGGTTTCGGGGTCGCTGGTCGGGGTGGTTTCATCGCGCCAGGCGGGCACATGAAAGATCGCATCGGGCAGATACATCGCCACCCATTCCGGCCAGGCGCCGGTATCGAGCAGCAGCGCCTCGCGATAGAGCACCATTTGCGCGGTAGCCTGATCGAGCGGGGCGGTCATGCGGCGCACATCCGCTCGGCCCAGGCGCGGTAATAGCTGTGGTACAGCGTTTCATCGCAGGTCTGCGCGTCGCTCAGCACCGAGCGCGCGGGCGTGATCCCGAGCGCGTCGGAAAAACCGTTGCCGCCTTCGCGCGTGGCGGTCGTGCCGCGCAGATAGCCTTGCAGCCAGGGTTCGACGCGGCTGGCAAAGCCGCGCTGGCAGGCCTCGTAGGCGACGGTATCGTCGGGCGTAGCCATGCCGCTGGGGTTGAAGAAATCCTCGTACTGCCGGATACGGTGCGCGCGCGCCGCCGCACTTTCGCCGCGCGGCGCAAGGCACCAGGTGCGCATTTCGGTGCGGTCGGCCGCCAACGGACGGATCACGCGCAACTGGCTCGAGGCGTTTTCCGCGACTTGCAGATTGGGAAAGATCGTCAGGTTGCGCATATTGAACATCCAGGCGGTGCGCGCTTCCCCGACTCGCGCGCGCAAGGCTTCGAGCCGTTCGAAAAGCGGATGCGCCGAGGATATGCCGAACCGGCCCCAGTTGAGCACATGGCCGTTGGCAAAGCTGAAACTGCCGCCCTGGACGCCCTCGCCTTCGCCGGTCCAGTAATCGGTGTCTTCCCAGATCGAACGCACCACCCCTTCACCGCCTGCCTGCTGGCGCTGCTCGAGCACGCGGATATACGAGGGGTGCGCCGAAGTGAAATGATAGGCGTCCGAGCAGTTTTCGAGCTGCAGCTTCCAGTTTGCCCGATAGGTAAACGTCACCGCGCCGGGCACCAGTTCCATGCCCTGTTCGCTTTGATCGGCCACCAGATCGAGCAATTGCGCCGCACCGCCGAGATGGTCGGCAAGCGGTGCGACATCGCCCGTCAGGCTGCCGAACAGAAACCCGCGATAATCGGCAAAGGCGGGCAAGTGGGGCAGATCGTGGCTCTGCGCATCGAACCCGGCGGGATAGCACCCGGTCGTGCGCCACTTGATCGCGCGATTGGCGCCTGCTGCGTCAAAGCTCCAGCTGTGATAGGGGCAGACGTGAATGCGCGCATTGCCCGCCATGCGTTGCGCCACCCGCGCGCCTTTGTGCGGGCACGAATTGACCAGGCCGTGCAGGCGCCGCGCCCCGTCGCGGCTGACCAGCACCGGCACGCGCCCGATCGTGGTGGTGAAATAGTCATAGGGATCGGGCGCCTGGCAAGCGAGCCCGAGAAACACCCAGCCGCTTTCAAACAGACGCGCCATTTCGAGCTCGAACACGCCGGGATCGTCGAACACTGCGCGATGCACGCGAAACACGCCCTCCTCGGGCCGGTCATCGATCAGGCGCGCCAGCGCGGCCGGTGTCATGCGATCATCATCTCCACCAGCGTCGGCCCGGTCGAGGCAAACGACCACGCCAGCGCCGCATCGACATCGGCCGCGCGGTCGACCCGGCTTGCGGCGATCCCCTGCGCCTCGGCCAGTCCGCAGAAATCGAGCCCCGACAGATCGGTCCCCGCAACGGTCTGCATGCCGAACAGCCGGCCAAACCCACGCAGCGCCTCATAACGCCGGTTGTTGAGAATGATGAAGTTGATCGCAAGCCCCGGTTGCGCCGCACTCCACAGCCCCTGGATGGCATACATTGCCGACCCGTCGCCCAGCACCGCAACCACTCGCCGGTCGGGCTGCGCCAGCGCGAGGCCCACCGCAGCGGGCAGGCCATGCCCAAGCCCGCCGCTGGCGCACGTGTAAAAACTGTCGGGAGCGAGGATCGGCAAGTGATCATGCATCGGCCCGCGCGCGGTGGGCGCCTCTTCGACGATTATCGCGTTCGCGGGGCGCAGCGCGGCCAGCCGCGCGAACACCAGCCGGTCGGTCAGTACCGCGGGATCGACCGGGGGCGCGGGCGGACGCGGCGCCGGCGCCGGGCGGAGCGCGGGCGCGGGTCCGGCGAGCAGCGCTGCCAGCGCGTGACCGGCATCGGCGACAATGCCCAGATCGCACGGTGCCCAGCTGACGTGCGCCGGATTGTCGGCAATAAACACCGTGGTTGCGCCATCGGGCAGATGCGGGCCATGGCCTTCGACATGGTAGAGGCTGAGCGGTCCGCCCAGCGCCACGATCACGTCGTGCCCGGAAAGGGCCGCCACAATCGCTTCGCGCCGGGGCTCGAGAAAACCTGCGAACAACGGGTGATTTTCGGGGAAACTGCACCGTGCGCTGAACGGGGCGACATGAACCGGCGCCTGGTGACGCTCGGCCAGCGCAATCGCCCGGTCCCAGCCTTGATCGCGGGCGACGCCTGCGCCCACCACCAGCACCGGAGTTTTTGCCTGCGCCAGCAAAGCCGCAGCTTCTGCGAGCAAAGCGGGATCGCCGGGATTGGTTGCGCCCGCGCGCGGCACGGGTACCGGCGCGCAAGGCCGTTCCCAGTCGTCGATCGGGATCGACACGAATGTCGGCCCGCGCGGCGGCTGCATCGCGACGACAAAGGCGCGCGCGATCGCACCTGGCACGTCTTCGGCGCGCGCCGGCTCGACTGCCCATTTGACGACCGGGCGGGGAAATTCGGTCGGCCGTTCGGCGAACAGGAACGGTTCGAACGGCAGGATCGAGCGCGCCTGCTGCCCGGCGGTTACCACCAGCGGGGTCTGGTTCTTGCTGGCGGTGAACAGATTGCCGAGCGCATGGCCGGTCCCCGCGGTCGCATGCAGATTGACCAGCGCGGCGCGGCCCGTGGCTTGCGCATAGCCATCGGCCATGCCCAGCACCACGCTTTCCTGCAGGCCCAGAACATAGCGGAAATCGGGAGGAAAATCGCGGAACATCGGCAATTCGGTGCTGCCCGGGTTGCCGAATATGGTGGTCATGCGCAATTCGCGCAGCAGTTCCATCGTCGCGGTACGGACGTCAGACATCAACTCTCGTTTCCGGTTATGGTCTCGGCGCATGATGACTCACAATTGTTTCAAACGCTATTGCAAATAGCCATCGACAGCATACCCGTGCGGCAAAGGGGAATTGGCATGCAGCGGATCGTGATTGTCGGCGCCGGCGCGATGGGGTGCCTGTTTGCCGCGCGGCTTGCCGAACACGGTGCGCATGTGACGGTGGTCGATGTGGATGCCACCCGCCTGGCCTTGCTGGTGCGCGAAGGTATCCAACTGACCGATGACAGCGGAACCCGCCGCGTGCCGATTTTGGCAATGCAGGCGGGTGCGATGTCTGGCCCGGTCGATCTGGTCATGCTGTTTACCAAGAGCATGCATAGTCGCGCGGCGGCGACCTCGGTCGCGCATCTGGCTTCTGCCGCAACGTGGGCGCTCACCCTGCAAAACGGGCTGGGCAATGCCGATGCGCTGGCCACGGTGTTCGGCCCGGCCCATGTCGCGATGGGCGTGACCGATTTTCCCGCCGACCTGACCGGCCCGGCCAGCGTTGCCTCGCACGGCGCGGGCCACATCCGGCTCGGCCCGTTCGAGCCCGGCCCTGCCGAGGCGCTGGCACCGCTCGCAGCCTTGTTCAATGCCAGCGGCTTGCCGACCGAGGCGATTGGAGACGTCCGGCCGGCGGTGTGGGGAAAAGTGGCGTTCAACGCCGCGCTCAACAGCGTGGCAACCGTCACCGGTCTAACCGTCGGCGGCATGGACAGGCCTGCCGGTCATCGTGTGATCACGGAGGTTGCCGATGAAGTGATCGCCACAGCGCAAGCACTGGGCATTGCAGTCGATCCCGCCGGCGTGCACCACAAGATCGCCTTTGCGCTCGCCAACCATCGCGGCCACAAAGCGTCGATGCTACAGGACCGGCTGGCTGGCCGCACCCCCGAAATCGATGCGATCAACGGCGCAGTGGTCGATCATGCCCGTGCGCTCGGCGTGGCGGTACCGGTTACGCGGGCGCTCGCCGATCTGGTGCAGCTGTGTTGCACGCCAGACGATTAACCCGGCGGGCAAGGTTATGGCGCGTCCGGTTGCCGGTCGGGATGGGCAACCTGAAACGCGGGCAGCGCCGCACAGTGGGCGTCGATCGCGACAAGCTGCGGGCAATCGGCCAGATCGACCCCGAAGCGGCGCGCGGAATAGACTTGCGGCACCAGACAGCAATCGGCGATGCTGGGCGTGTCACCTGATACGAACGAGCCGTGGTGCACGCCAAGGCGTTGCTCCAGCGCTGCCAGCCCGGCACCGATCCA
>CAITOD010000161.1 GCA_903893935.1 uncultured Sphingomonadales bacterium | reverse complement strand
GGTGGTGCGCAATGGCCAGATCGTGATCCGCCCGATGATGTATATCGCGCTGAGCTATGACCATCGCCTGATCGACGGGCGCGAAGCGGTAACCGCGCTCAAGACGATCAAGGAAGCGATCGAGGAACCGACCCGTTTGTTGATTGATCTCTGAAGGAGGACAAGAATGCGGCATTTCCTGGCGGCTTTGGCGCTGGGCAGCATGTCGACGACGCTCGTGGCTGCACCGGAGGCGTACAAGCCCTATCGTGATGGCTTCCTGCTCGACCAGGTTCCTGCCGAAGCCGAAGACACCGGACCAGGCCGTTTCGAGATCGTTCGCGAAGGCCGTCTCGGGACAATCGATCTGGAGGCAACCACACCGCTTATCCGCGACTACACCACGGGGCGGTCGTATTGCGGCCAGAATGTGCTGACGGATAAAGTGATCAAACCCGACATGTTCAGTTTTGCATGTATGGTCGATGCAAACACGGTCTATCATGTGGCCAAATTCGGCCGGACGCATCGGCTTGGAGCCGACAATGTCGTCGATACGATCGAACTGACCGTGATTTATCCAACCGAACAACGCAGCTACTGGGACCCGCTCGCAAGACACATGGGCCAGGCGCTGCAATTTGCCGACCAGACAGAAGGTAAGACCGATGGCTGAATACGACTACGACGTGCTTGTCATCGGTGCCGGCCCCGGCGGCTATGTCGCGGCGATCCGCGCGGCGCAACTGGGGCTGAAAACCGCGTGCGCCGAAGCGCGCGACACGCTGGGCGGCACATGCCTCAATGTCGGATGCATTCCGTCCAAGGCGCTGCTCCACGGGTCGGAACTGTTCGACGAGGCCGCCAACGGCACGATGGCCAAGTTCGGGGTCAAAGCCACCGGGGTTGAGCTCGATCTCGATGCGATGCAGGCCGAAAAGGCGCTCGCGGTCAAGGAATTGACCGGCGGGATCGAATTCCTGTTCCGCAAGAACAAAGTCACCTGGCTCAAGGGCCATGCCACATTTGCCGACGCGCATACGGTGACAGTCGCCGATGCCAAAGTGACCGCGCGGCACATCGTGATCGCGACCGGGTCGTCGGTTACCCCATTGCCGGGCGTCACGGTCGACAACGAGGCCGGGGTGATTGTCGATTCGACCGGCGCGCTCGCGCTCGGCAAAGTGCCGGGGCATCTCGCGGTGATCGGCGGCGGGGTGATCGGGCTGGAACTCGGCTCGGTGTGGCGCCGGCTGGGTGCCAAAGTCACCGTGATCGAATACCTCGACCAGTTGCTGCCCGGCATGGACGGCGACGTGCGCAAAGAAGCGGCGAAAATCTTCAGGAAACAGGGCTTTGACCTGAAGCTTTCAACCAAAGTCACCGCCGTTGTCACGAACAACGGCAAAGCCACGCTGACGCTCGAACCCGCCGCTGGCGGTGCTGCCGAAACGCTCGATGCCGATGTCGTGCTGGTCGCGATCGGCCGCCGCCCGAACACCGCTGGCCTCGGGCTCGAAGCGATCGGGCTGGCGCCCAATGCACGCGGCCAGATCGAAACCGACCACGATTTCCGCACCGCGGTCGATGGCGTGTGGGCGATCGGCGACGTGATCCCCGGCCCGATGCTGGCGCACAAAGCCGAAGACGAAGGCATTGCGGTGGCCGAAAACATCGCCGGGCTGACCGGGATCGTCAACCACGCGGTGATCCCGGGCGTGGTCTATACCGCGCCCGAAATCGCCGGCGTCGGCCTGACCGAAGAGGCCGCGCGCGCGCTCGGCGAGATCAAGGTCGGCAAATTCCCGATGATGGCCAACAGCCGTGCCAAGACCAATCGCGAAAGCGATGGCTTCGTCAAAGTCATCGCCGATGCCAAGACCGACCGCGTGCTGGGGGTTTGGATCATCGCCAGCCTCGCCGGCACCATGATCGCCGAAGCGGCGCTGGCGATGGAATTCGGCGCAACCAGCGAAGACATCGCCTACACTTGCCACGCGCACCCGACGCATGCCGAAGCGATCAAGGAAGCCGCAATGGCGGTCAACGGCAAACCGATCCACATCTGAATCCTCCCCTCCCCTTCAGGCGAGGGGCTTCTAATTCTGTCCAATTGCGCCGGGCACCTCACGCCATCTCGACGACAACTTTGCCCACCGCCTGGCGGTTTTCGAGGCTCGCAATCGCCTCGCCGCCCGCCGCAAGCGGATAGCGGGCGAAAATGCGCGGGGTAATCCGGCCGTCTTGCAGCATCGCGAACAAGTCGGCGACTTGCGCCCGGAACTTTGCCGGTTCGCGCGCGGTAAACGCGCCCCAGAACACGCCGCAGACATCGCACGATTTGAGCAGCGTGAGATTGAGCGGCAGCCGCGCGATCCCGGCCGGGAAGCCGACCACCAGAAAGCGCCCTTCCCAGGCAATCGCGCGCAAGGCGGGTTCGGAATAATCGCCGCCGACGACATCGTAGATGATGTTGGCACCATTGGGGCCGCACGCCGCCTTGAACGCTTCGGCGAGCGCCTTGCTTTGCGCTTTGTCGAATGGCGCACGACCATAGATCACCACGTCATCGGCGCCGGATTCGCGCGCGAGCGCCGCCTTTTCCTCGGACGAGACCGCCGCAATCACCCGCGCGCCGAAAGCTTTGGCCAGTTCCACCGCCGCCAGCCCGACGCCGCCTGCGGCACCAAGCACCAGCACGACATCGCCCGCCTTGATATGCCCGCGATCGACCAGCCCGTGATAATTGGTGCCATACGTCATCAGCAGCGAAGCGCCGGTGTCGAAACCGACCGCATCGGGCAGCGCAAACAACCGCCCCTGTTCGACCACGGCCTGCGTCGCGAGGCCGCCATTGCCGATCATCCCGATCACGCGATCGCCCACGCGCCACCCGGTAACGCCTTCGCCCAGCGCGCTGATCACGCCCGCGATTTCGCCGCCCGGCGCAAACGGCCGCGCCGGTTTGAACTGGTACATGTCGCGGATCATCAGCGTGTCCGGGTAATTGATCGAACAAGCTTTGACCGCGACCACGACTTGGCCAGGCCCCGCGACCAGATCAGGCACATCCTCGAGCACCAGCGTTTCGGGACCACCGGTCGTGTGGCTGAGCAAAGCTTTCATGCGTATTCTCCCGGACGGTTCTCAACGGGCGCAAGCCCGCAACGCTTGCGTTCGTGCCAACAAACGCCCCGCTTGAAAAGCCTTTTAAGCGTGCGTTTAAGCCGCCACACCTGTCGCAAGGAACGGCCGCTCGGCACGGACGCGGTCTTCGAACACGCCGATCGCGTCGCTTTGCGCCAGTGTCAGCCCCACTTCGTCGAGCCCGTTCAGCAGGCACAGTTTGCGGAACGGATCGATATCGAACGCATAACGGTCCTGGAACGGCGTGGTCACGGTCTGCGTGTCGAGATCGACATGGATCGGATGCGTGCGCGCCACTTCGATCAGGCGGTCGATCGCCGCTTGCGGCAGGACCACCGTCAGAATGCCGTTTTTGAACGCGTTGCCCGAGAAAATGTCGGAAAACGAAGGCGCGATCACCGCGCGCACGCCCAGATCGAGCAGCGCCCAGGCGGCGTGTTCGCGGCTCGATCCGCAGCCGAAATTGTCGCCCGCGATCAGGATCGGTGCGCCGGCAAATTCGGCACTGTCGAACAGATTGTCGGGATCGGCGCGCAAGCTTTCAAACGCGCCGCGCCCCAGCCCTTCGCGCGTGATCGTCTTGAGCCAGTGCGACGGGATGATCACGTCGGTATCGACGTTTTTCTGGCCGAACGGATAAGCGCGGCCGGCAATGGTGGTAACGGCTTCCATCGGTCTCAATCGGTCTCTGGCGGCGTGGCCGGCAGCACGGGAACTTTGGCCTTTTCGGCGCGTTCCTTGCGGCGCGAGGCATAAAGCAGCGCGGCGGC
>CAITOD010000160.1 GCA_903893935.1 uncultured Sphingomonadales bacterium | reverse complement strand
GTGATCGGCGCGGCAATGGCGCGCTGGATCCAGTCGTGGCGCGATCTGCCGATGCTGACCAACCAGTGGGCCAATGTGGTGCGCTGGGAAATGCGCACGCGGATGTTTTTGCGCACCAGCGAATTCCTGTGGCAGGAAGGCCATACCGCGCACGCCGATGAAGCCGACGCGATGGCCGAAACGCTGCGCGCGCTCGAAATGTACCGCAGCTTTGCCGAACAGGTGCTGGCAATGCCGGTGGTGGCGGGCCCCAAGCCCGAAAACGAGCGCTTTCCAGGGGCCGTCGAAACGTTCTCGATCGAGGCGATGATGCAGGATGGCAAAGCTTTGCAGGCGGGCACCTCGCATTACCTCGGCACCACGTTTTCGACCGCGGCGGGTATTCGCTACCAGGACAAGCAGGGGCAGCAGGCGCTGTGCCACACCACCAGTTGGGGCGTCTCGACGCGGCTGATCGGCGGGGTGATCATGACCCATGGCGATGACGACGGCTTGCGCACCCCGCCGCAAGTGGCGCCGCACCAGGTGGTCATCCTGCCGATGCTGCGCGAAAACGACGGCGACGAGGCTTTGCTGGCCTATTGCGAGGGCATCCGCGCGAGCCTTGCCGCGCAAAGCGTCTATGGCGAGCGCGTGCGCGTCCTGCTCGACAAGCGCCCGGGCAAAGCGACCGCCAAGCGCTGGGCCTGGGTCAAGAAAGGCGTGCCGCTGGTGCTCGAAATCGGCGGGCGCGATGCCGAAAACGGCCAGGTTTCGGTGCTGCGCCGCGACCGGCTGTGGCGCGAAGACGGCAAAGTTGATTTTGCGGGGCTGGCCAGAGACGAATTTCTCGCCCGGGCCACGGCCGAGATCGTGGCCTATGGCGAAGCGCTGCACGCCGAGGCGACCGCGTGGCGCGACGCGCGGATCGAACGCGGGATTACCGATCTCGCCGGGCTGACCGCGTTTTTCGCCGATGAGCGCGAACAATCCGCGCAAGCGCCGGGCTGGGTCGAACTCGGCTGGTCGCGCCCGACCGGCCCGGCGCTCGACAAAGTGGTCGAGCAGTTGAAAGCGCTCAAGCTCACCATCCGCAACACGCCGCTGGGCGCACCGGCACCGGGCGGAACCTGTCCGTTCACGGGTGACCCGGCGGTTGAAACGATCCTTGTGGCGCGCGCCTATTGAGGACCGGGCCTGCCGGCCGGCCACAATCCTGCTTGCAATTTGTACGCAATCACGTACTTAAACGTCATGCGCAGCACATCCTACAGCGAACTTCGCAAGAACCTTGCCGCGATGATCGATGCGGTGAACGCCGATCACGAGCCCGTGGTTATCACTCGCGACAAAGGCAAGCCTTCGGCGGTGCTGATGTCGCTGGAGGATTTCGCCTCGTTTGAAGAAACGCGCTATCTGCTGGCAAGCCCGGCCAACGCCGGCCGTCTGGCAAAATCGATCGAGGCGTTGGAAGCGAACCAGGGCGTTGCGCGTCCGCTCGCCGAATGAAGCTGATTTTCAGTGAACAGGCCTGGGACGATTATTGCCATTGGCAGTTGCAGGACCGCAAATTGCTGCTGCGGATCAACGGCCTGATCAAGGAATGTGTCCGCACACCGTTTACGGGTACCGGCAAGCCCGAACCCTTGCGCGGACCGCTCGCCGGCTGGTGGTCGCGGCGTATCAATCTCGAGCATCGGCTGGTTTACAAGCCAACCGACGATGGTCTGTTGATTGCGCAATGCCGGTATCATTATCAGGCTTGAGCATTACCGCCCAAAAATGGCTCCGTCCGGTTCCGGTCTTGCGGGCATAAGGCAAAGTCCTTCAGGCGACATCGTCCTCCCGGTTGCAAACACGCGGCAAGACGAGCATGGCCACGCCAATGGTCCGGACAAAACCCCCCGCAAAATGGCCCCAGGGGCTGCCCTCGCGCCAGCAGGTGCTCGATTTCATAGCCACCAGCGAAGAGCCCGCCGGCAAGCGCGAGATTGCCAAGGCGTTCGGGCTCAAAGGCACCGAAAAGATCGCGCTCAAGGCTTTGCTCAAGGACATGGCCGAAGAAGGGCTGATCGACGGCAACCGCACCGCGTTTCATCGCATGGGCGGGGTGCCGCGCGTGACAGTGCTGCGCGTGGTGGACATCGACGACGGCGAGGTGATCGCGGTGCCTGATAATTGGGCGCCCGACGAACCCGGCCCGCCGCCGCGCCTGCGGGTGATCGAGACGCGCGCCAAAGGCGGCCGCGCCCCGGGCAGCGATGGCGCGGCCTTGCGTGTGGGCGACCGGGTGCTCGCGCGCAACGAAGAAACCGATGCGGGCTGGACCGCCTATCCGATCAAGAAACTGCCCGCCTCGGCCGACCAGGTGCTGGGCGTGATCGAATTCGACGGTGCGGGCAAAGGCTGGCTGGCGCCGGTCGACAAACGCGTGCGCAATGCCGTGCCGATTGCCGATCTCGGCGGGGGCGAAGCCGGGCAACTCGTGCTCGCCGAACCCAATGGGCGGTCACCGCGCGCCGGGGTCAAAGTGACCGCGGTGCTGGGTGATCCGCTTGCCCCTCGCGCGTTCAGCCTGATCGCCATCCACAAGCATGGCATCCCGTTTGCTTTCCCCGAAAACGCCATCGAGGAAGCCGGCCGCGCCGCTCGGCTGCCGCTGAGCCATGAAGCGCGCGAAGACCTGACGCATTTGCCGATCGTGGCGATCGATCCGAGCGACGCACGCGACCACGACGATGCGATCTGGGCCGAGCCCGATGGCGAGGGCGGATATCGCGCGGTGGTGGCGATCGCCGACGTCAGTTTCTACGTGCGCCCGGGCAGCGCGATCGACCGCGAGGCGCGCAAGCGCGGCAATTCGGTCTATTTCCCCGACCGCGTGGTGCCGATGTTGCCCGAAGTGCTGAGCGCCGATGTCTGCTCGCTCAAAGCCGATGCGCCGCGCGCGGCAATGGCCTGTCATCTCGCGATCGACGCGCAAGGCCGCGTGACCGGCTGGCGCTTCACCCGCGCGCGCGTGCAAATCGCCGAAGTGATCGCCTATGAAGACGCGCAGGCGCGGATCGATGGTGGTACGGCCGGAGCCAATCTCACGCACTTGTGGGCCGCCTGGGCGCTGCTTGCCAAAGCGCGCGCCGACCGCGATCCGCTCGAACTCGAATTGCCCGAGCGCCGCGTGGTGCTCGACCCCGCCGGCCGGATTGCCGAAATCGCGGTGCGCGAACGGCTCGACGCGCATCGCGTGGTCGAAGATTTCATGATCGCCGCCAATGTCGCCGCCGCCAAAGCGCTCGAAGCCAAAGTTGCCCCCGTGGTCTATCGCATCCACGAACCGCCGAGCCGCGAAAAGCTGATCGCGCTCAAGGACTATCTCGCCACGTTCGGGCGCAAGCTGGCGCTTGGGCAGGTAGTTACCCCGACGTTGTTCAACCGCATCCTCAAGGATGTGACCGACGAAGCCGAAAAGATGCTGGTGATGGAAGCGGTGTTGCGCAGCCAGACCCAGGCCTATTACGGCCCGCGCAACGCCGGCCATTTCGGGCTCGGGCTTGGCAGCTATGCGCATTTCACCTCGCCGATCCGGCGCTATTCGGATTTGCTGGTGCATCGCGCGCTGGTCGATGCCTATGCGCTCGAACAGCCGCGCCCGGCGCCCGAGGCCGGCGTTCCCGCCACCAGCGGGCTTGCCGAACGCGATCGCGACGATCTGGGCCAGGTGAGCGAGGCGATCAGCCGCACCGAGCGCCGCGCGATGGAGGCCGAACGCGACACGATCGATCGCTATGTCGCGGCCTGGCTGTCGGTGCGCGTGGGTGAAGTGTTCGAAACGCGGCTGACCGGGGTGCAGAAATTCGGGGTGTTTGCCACGATCATCGGGCTGGGCGGCGACGGACTGGTGCCGGTGTCGACGCTCGGCGCCGAACGGTTCAACTATGACGAGCGCGCGCAACGCCTGGTCGGCGCCGAAACCGGCACCGAATTTGCCATCGGCATGATTCTCAAACTGCGGCTTGCCGAAGCCAACCCGCTGACCGGTGCGCTGAAGTTCGAGCCGGTCGAACTGCCTGCGGGTGCGGGCGGGATCGAACGGCGCGGCATGCATCTCGCGCAGCGCACGCCGGGCGAGGGCAAGCGCCTGGGCGCGCACCTGGTCGGCAAACGCGGCCGCCCGGGCAATATCCGGCATCAGGGGCGCAAGCGCTGATTGTACGCGTGAGCCCGAACTTATCGCGCTGATCCATAATTCGTATGCGACAGGCATGCCTTGGCACTTGACCCGAGCCGCGCGCGTGGTGAAATGGCGACGAGCAAATAACGCCGCCACTTTATCCAATGCGGTAAAATCAGGCAGCCATTGACGCCATAACGGCAAAACCACGCAAGAACGGAACGCCCGCCATGCCGATTGCCATCAAGATGCCAGCCCTTTCGCCGACCATGGAGGAAGGCACACTTGCCAAATGGCTGGTCAAGGCCGGCGACACGGTGGCTTCGGGCGATATCCTGGCCGAAATCGAAACCGACAAGGCGACGATGGAATTCGAAGCGGTCGATGAAGGCGTGATCGTATCGATCGACATTGCCGAAGGCACCGAGGGCGTCAAAGTCGGCACAGTGATTGCGACGATCGCGGGCGAAGATGACGGCCCGGCGCCCGTGGCAGCCCCGGCTCCGGTTGCAGCGCCTGCACCCGCTGCACCGGCGCCCGTGGTGGCTGCACCCGCGGCAGTTCCCAAGGCAGCGCCCGTCGTGGCCGGCGACCGCGTGATTGCCAGCCCGCTGGCGCGCCGGATCGCCGCCGAAAAGGGCATCGATCTCGCAGCGATCAAGGGCAGCGGCCCGAATGGCCGGGTCGTGCGCGCCGATCTTGACGCCGCTCCTGCACCGGTCGCAGTACCCGCGCCCGTCGCGGCGCCCGCTCCGGTGGTCGAAGCGGTTGCGGTGGCCAAGCCGGCACCGGCGGCGGTGCCCGACTTCGGCATTCCCTACGAAGCGGCCAAGCTCAACAATGTGCGCAAGACGATCGCGCGGCGCCTGACCGAGGC
>CAITOD010000159.1 GCA_903893935.1 uncultured Sphingomonadales bacterium | reverse complement strand
GCCCAGCGTCAGCACTGCGGTCGTCGCGATCAGCGCGGGCCGCAGGATATCGAACACGCTTGCTTTGGCTTCTGCCGCCGGCTGGGGCGCCAGCCGCTCGAGCCTGGGCAAGCCAAAGCGCGCGAACGTGCGGTTGATCCGTTCGAGCGCGCGCGCGGGTCGCTTCTGGTCGAGAAATGGCGGAGTCTCGGGCACGAACAGCAGCACCAGCGGGATAAACAGCGCGGTGGTGACCGCGCCCAACGCGAACACTGCGCGCCAGGTCTCGCCTTTCAGCACCTGCTGCACGATCAGCCCGCCGACCACCCCGCCCACCGGAAAGCCGATCACCATGATCGCCATCGCCAGGCTGCGGTGCCGCAGATTGGACAATTCGGCCGCAACCGCATTGATCGCCGCCAGCATGCCGCCAATGCCGATCCCGGTGATCAGGCGCCAGATCGACAGGTGCAACGGGCTGTCGGCGGTGGTCGCCATGACCATGCCGAGCGTCATCACGCTCAGGCACAGCAGCATGGCCGGGCGGCGCCCGGCGATATCGGCCAGCCCGCCGAGCAGGATCGACCCGGCCACCATGCCCCACAATTCCATCGACAGCACCACGCCCAGCGCTTCGCGCGTCACGTGCCATTCCTGGGCAATGCCCGGCGCGGCAAAGGCGCTCGCCAGAATATCGAACCCGTCGAGCGCGTTGAGGCCGATGGTAATTGCCACCGCCACCCATTGCAGCGGGTGCATGCGACCGTGTTCGATGATTGCGCGCGCGGTGGTCAATGGTTTGCCTTTTTCGGTTGTCCCCACGCCGATCAGGGCGCGATCAGGACTTTGCAGTCGTGCGTGCGGCGGCGCAAGGCTTCGAACCGCGCCGGCGTATCGTCGAGCGCGATCGTGCCCGTTACCAGCAGGCGCGGCTCGCAGGCACCGGCATCGAGCGCATCGAGCGCGGCCTCGTATTCGCCGCGGGTAAAGAACGCCGATGTGATCAGCCGCACTTCTTTCGACAGCATGGCAAAGCTGTTGAACGTATCGGGCTGCGAACACAGCCCCAGCAGCAGGATCGTGCCGCGATTGCGCACTTGCGCGACCGCCTGCGCAATCAGCCCGGGCACACCGACGCATTCGAACACAATATCGGCCTTGCCGCCCAGCCCGCGTTCGGCCGCGCCCACCGGATCGACCGGATCGACGACAAACCCGCTCGCCCCCATCGCCAGCGCGCGCTCTTCCTGATGCCGGGCGAGGTCCTGAACCACCACGCGCGCCGCCCCCAGCCGCCTCGCCCAGAATGCCACAGCCAGCCCGATCGGCCCGGCGCCGAGCACCAGCACGCTGTCGCCCGGCCTGAGCCCCGCCATATTGACCCCGTGCAGCGCCACCGCCAGCGGCTCGACAATCGCCCCATCGGCAAGGCTGGCCGAGCGCGGCAGCGCGATGCACTGGTTGGGGCGCGTGACCGCGTATTCGGCATAGCCGCCGCCCTGGAGCCCGAACTGATCGCACCACGCGACTTCGCCCGCGCGGCAAGACGCACAGGCGCCGCATGACCGGAGCGGGATTACCGAGACCAGATCGCCCACCGCAAGGCCTTGGGTGCCGCGGCCGAGCGCAACGACTTCGCCGGCGAATTCGTGCCCCAGCACGTCGCCTGCGGCTTTGCCGTAAGCCGGGTCTTCGGTCATGTGCAGATCGGACCCGCAAATGCCGCAGCGGCCGACGCGAATCACCAGTTCGCCAGGCTGCGGCACCGGATCGGGCAGTGTTTCGACCGCCAGGGGCTGCCCCAGCCCCTGCATCACGACCGCTTTCACCTGAAATTGCCGAGCTGCACGCCGCCGTCGATCACCACGTGCGCGCCGGTCATATAGCTCGACGCATCCGATGCCAGCAGCAGCGCAAGCGGCTTGATCCGGTCAGTCTCGGCCATTGCGCCAAGCGGAATCGTCTTGTCGAACGCGGCTTTGGCGACCGGGTTCTTCTTGACCCAGCCCCCGCCGATATTGGTGATGAACGGACCGGGCGCGATCGCGTTGACGCGGATGCGGTATTCGGCCAGTTCGAGTGCGACATGGCGCACCATGTGCAGCACGCCGGCTTTGGCGGGCATATAGGCCATGCCCACGATCGGTTCGTTGATGATGCCCGCGTTCGATGCGGTGGCAATGATCGAGCCGCCTTTGCCATGCGCTTTCATCACGCGCGCAGCCTCGCGCAAAGTGTTGAAAATGCCGGTCAGATTGACGCCGAGCGATTTGTCCCAATCGTTTTCGGCATCGAGCGTGTCGATCTGGCCGTTTTCGTTGCGAAACCCGCCCGGGTTCCAGAACCCGGGGCCCGGGTCCATGCCGGCATTGGCAAAGCAGATATCGAGCCCGCCGCAAGCTGCGACGTGCGCGTCGAACACCGCGCGCATGCCCGCACGGTCGCGCACATCGAGCACGGCGGCGCGCGCCTTGCCGCCTTCCGAAACGATCCGTGCCGCCTCGCGCGCGACGCCTTCGGCATCGACATCGGTCAGGGTAACGGTCGCGCCCGCTTCGGCCATCGCCTCGGCATAAGCGAGGCCAATACCCGAAGCCGCACCGGTGACCAGCGCAGACCGCCCGGCAATGGTGAATTGATCGAGCGTGGTCATGCCGGGGTTCCCTGTTCAGCAGAAATCATCTCAGCCGAAATCATCTTGCGCAACTGGCGCCGCGCGCGAATGCCGCCGCCGTCGCCATCGAGCACCAGCGGCCGCAGCTCCCAGAAATCCTGCCCCGCCATCAGCCGGTGGGCATCGCGGATCAGCGGCATGTCTTCGTGTTCAAACGCATATTCGAGCGCGCCGCGCATGGTCTGCGAGAATTCGGCATCGCCCACCGCAAAATCGCGCCCGGTTGCCCACAGGTAATGCGTGGTGTCGGCGGTTTCGGGCGTGAACGCATGGAGCGACGGCATATTGGAAAGCTGGTCGTATGGCGTGCCCGGCTCGCCGGTGCGAAAGTCGAACGACAGCGTGGCGGGCGCGTGCCAGATCACGTGGCCGTCGAACGCCTGTTTGCGCCCGGTCACACCGAGGATCGCGGAAATCCCGACCGACAGATAATCATCGGGCTGCGCATAGTGCGCATGGACCGTTTCGCCGTCTTGCCAGAACTTGCGCGCGCCTTCGGTAAAGGCGCTGGCGACCAGTGCCGGATGCACGAAATTGGCGTGGCTGAGATCGAGAATATTGTCCGAATAGAGCTCGTAATGGCCTTCGGCACACGTCGCACCGCGCACCACCTCCCAGCGCGGATCGGCCAGCCAGGCGAAATCGGGAATGGTCGCAGCATCGGCGCGCGCCGGATCGCCCATCCATATCCACAGCAGCGCATGGCGTTCAACCAGCGGATAGACGCGCACGCTTGCCTGCGGCACTTGCCCGCCCGGGTGCGGATTGAACACGCAGCGCCCGTCGCTGCCAAACCGCAAGCCGTGATAGGGGCATTGCAGCGCGCCATCGATCACCTCGCCCGCCCCCAGCGGCGCGAAACGATGCGGACAACGACCGCCGATCGCATGCGCAACCCCCGCAGCATCGCGGAACAGCGCCACCGGCTCTTCGAGGAACACTTTGGCTTGCGGCTTTTCGGCCAGGCCATCGGCCCAGCCGGCCACGTACCACGCGTTGCGCAAATAGACGCCGGGGGTTCCGGTAAGCCTGGGCATTGCGTCGCGCATCGCCGGGGCCCCCTTACAGGTAAAGCGACTTGTTGAT
>CAITOD010000158.1 GCA_903893935.1 uncultured Sphingomonadales bacterium | reverse complement strand
CCTGCGCGTAACCTGGCCCAAATCGCGCAACCTGCAATGGCGCGCGTCCCCCGGGGTGGTCCAGCCCAGGCTTGGCGAATTGGGCGGCGACAACGAACTGCTCGCCGATGTCAGCAATGTCGTAACGCAGCGCGCGCCGGCGCATGCGCCGGCACGCTATGACCTGGTCAATCTGGTCGATCTGTCCGAATTCGCCGACTGGCCGGCAGTGTCGCGCCGCTATGCCACGCTGTTCGACGCAGCCGCGACGCTGGCGCCCGACAGCGCGCTCAAGGCCGAGATCGCGCGGATCGCCGGCGCTTCGCCCGACCCGGTGCGGCGCGCCGAACTGGCGCTCATGCTGGTCGAAGAGCAAGTGCGCTATCTGTTCGTCGGCATCAACGACGGCGGCTTCGTGCCCGCACCGGCCGATGCGACCTGGCAGCGGCGCTATGGCGATTGCAAAGGCAAGACCGCGCTGCTGATGGCTCTGCTTCACGGGCTCGGGATCGAAGCGCGCGCAGTGCTGGTCAACACCGAATCGGGCGATGCCACCGCGCACCGCCTGCCGACAATGGCCGGGTTCGACCATGTGCTGGTCGAGGCGGTGATCGGCGGCAAAAGCTACTGGCTCGATGGCACGCGCATGGGCGATACCCGGCTGGCGCGGCTGGAAGTGCCCAACTACACCGTCGGCCTGCCTGCGACCGTGCAAGGCAGTGCGTTGATCCCGCTGGTCCCGCCGCCACCCGCCGCACCGCAAAGCATGACCAGCCTCGTGCTCGATGCGTCGGCGGGGATCGAGGCGCCGGCCAAAGCGCGCGCCGAAATGCGCTTTCATGGCGAAGACGGCGCGTCGATGCGGATCAGATACGCCGGGCTGTCAAGTGCCGATCTCGACCGCGCCTTGCGCAAACTGTGGCGCGAGACCTATGATTTCATCACCCCCGACAAAGTCTCCGCGCAGCAGGAAGAGCCGGGCGGCGATTTCGTGATCCGCCTGCAGGGGCTCGCCAAAATGGATTGGGCACCCAGCGGAACTGCGCGCTGGTACGAGCTCGATCGCGCGCGCGTCGGGTGGAAAATCGATACCACGCGCGATGGCGATCTGATGCCCGATGCGCCGTTCGTGTTCGGCTATCCCGAATGGTGGGCCAATCACGAAGAAGTGATCCTGCCGCAGCATGGCGACGGCTTTACGCTGCAATCCAAAGACATCGATCGCACGGTTGGCGGGCTTTATGCGTTTCACCGCAAAGTCACGTTCGATCACGGCGTGGTGACAATGGACAACGACACGCGTTCGCTCAAAGCCGAATTGCCCGCCAGCCTTGCCGCAGAAACGCGCAGCACGATGCAGGAACTGGCTGGCGAAGGCGTGTTCATCCATTTGCCCGATACTTATCTCAACACGCCCGGCGATTTTGCCGCGCTGTCGGCCGACAAAGTTGCGCTGGCCAAAGCACATCTGCACAACGGCGCGGCGCTGCTCGACCGCACCGATGCGCCCGCCGCGATTGGTGAAGCAAATGCCGCGCTCGCGCTCGATCCGAAGCTGGCCATGGCGCATGGCGTGCTGGCGCTGGCGCTGGCGCGCGTGGGCAAGGACGACGCGCGGGCGCTGGCCGAAGCCGACGGCGTGCTGGCCGACAGCAAAGCCGCTGCCGAGGCGCGCGCGCTGGCCTGGTCGGCGCGCGGTGCGGTGCTGCTGCGCAAGCAGGATTACGCCGGTGCGCTCGCCGCCTATAATGTGGTGATCGAAGCCAACCACAACGATATCAATGCCTTGCTCTGGCGCGGCACCGCGCATCTCGGGCTCGATCACGCAGCATTGGCGCTGGCCGATTTCGACGCCGCGCAAGCCTTGATGCCCGATCTGTCGATTGCCGGCTTGCGCGCGGTGGCCCTGGCAGGCGTCGGCCGGCGCGAAGAAGCGCTCGAAGCGGCCGACCGCGCGATCGAGCGCGCGCCCGACGATCGACGGACGCGCGTGGTCCGCTTGTCGGTGCGCGAAGCCGTGGGCGACACTGCGGGCGCGCTTGCCGATGCCGACTATCTGCTGGCGCACGACCCGAGTGCGCACGATTACCTCACGCATGCGCAATTGCTGCCGCTGACCGACACCGACCGGCGCGAGGCCGATATCGCCGAAGCACTCAAGCGCGATCCCGCCAATGCCGGAGCCTTCCTGCTGCGCGCGCAAGGCGCGCTGGCCACCGGGCATCTTGATCAGGCGGGCGAAGCGCTGGCGCAGGCCGAACGGCTGAAAGGCGATACGCTGCTGGTGACCGGACTGCGGCTCGATCTGATGGCCAAACGCGGCCAGGCGCAAGCCGCGCTCAAGCTGGCGGGCGAAACCACCGCCCGCCACCCCGATGATCCGCACGCGCTCAACCTGGTGTGCTGGTTCAAGGCGACACGCAATCTGGCGCTCGACAGCGCCATGGCCGATTGCGACGCCGCGCTCAAACTGGCCGCCGACACGCCCGCCTATCTCGACAGCCGCGGGCTGGTGCGGCTGCGCGGCAACGATACCAAAGGCGCAATTGCCGATTATTCGGCCGCACTGCGCCATTCGCCCGATCTGGTCAGCTCGCTCTATGGCCGCGGCATCGCCTATGCCCGGCTGGGCGACCGCAACCGCGCGCTCGCCGACTTGTCACGCGCACGCAGCACGCGGCCGG
>CAITOD010000157.1 GCA_903893935.1 uncultured Sphingomonadales bacterium | reverse complement strand
TGCGCCTCGCCGCCCGACAGCGTGGTCGCCTGCTGCCCGACTTTGACATAGCCCAGCCCCACTTCGGCAAGCATCTGCATGCGATCGCGGATCGGCGGCACCGCCTTGAAGAATTCGACCGCATCCTCGATCGTCATATCGAGCACGTCGGCGATCGAATGGCCCTTGAATTTCACGTCGAGCGTTTCGCGGTTGTAGCGCCGCCCGTTGCACTGCTCGCACGTGACATAGACGTCGGGCAGGAAATGCATTTCGATCTTGATCAGCCCATCGCCCTGGCATGCCTCGCACCGCCCGCCCTTGACGTTGAAGCTGAACCGCCCCGCCTTGTAGCCGCGCGCGGCGGATTCGGGCAGCCCGGCGAACCAGTCGCGGATCAGCGTGAACGAACCGGTATACGTCGCCGGGTTTGAACGCGGGGTGCGGCCGATCGGCGACTGGTCGATCTCGATCACTTTGTCGCAATGTTCGAGCCCGGTGATGGCGTCGTGCGCGCCCGCGATCACCCGCGCGCCATTGAGCGCGCGCGCCGCGCCTGCCTGCAACGTGTCGATGATCAGCGACGATTTGCCCGAACCCGATACGCCGGTTACGCAGACAAAATTGCCCAATGGCACGCGCACCGTCACATCGCGCAAATTGTTGGCGCGCGCGCCTTTGACGGTGATCGCCATGCCATTGCCCGGCTTGCGCCATTTGGGCACTTCGATCCGGCGCGTACCGCTGAGATATTGCCCGGTCAGGCTGTCCTTGCTCGCGAGAATATCGGCAAGCGTGCCCTGCGCGACGATCTCGCCGCCATGCACCCCGGCGCCCGGCCCGAGATCGACGATATGATCGGCGCTGCGGATCGCGTCTTCATCGTGTTCGACCACGATCACCGTGTTGCCCAGGTCGCGCAGGCGTTTGAGCGTTTCGAGCAGGCGGTCGTTGTCGCGCTGGTGCAGCCCGATCGACGGCTCGTCGAGCACATAGAGCACCCCCGACAGCCCCGAGCCGATCTGGCTGGCGAGCCGGATGCGCTGGCTTTCGCCGCCCGACAGCGTGCCCGATGTGCGATCGAGATTGAGATAATCGAGCCCGACATTGTTGAGGAAACCGAGCCGCTCGTTGATTTCCTTGAGGATCGCGCGCGCGATCTGGCGCTGCTGCGCGGTCAGCTGCTGGTCGAGCTCGCCGTACCAGGCAACCGCAGCGGCAACCGACATCCGCGTGACAGTCGAAATGTCATGGTCCGCGACTTTCACCGCCAGCGCTTCGGGCTTCAGCCGCTTGCCCTCGCATGTTTCGCACGGTTGCGCGGTCTGGAACTTGCCCAGCTCTTCTTTCACCCAGGCGCTGTCGGTCTGGAGCATGCGGCGGTTGAGATTGCCGATCACGCCTTCGAACGATTTCTGCACGGTGTACGACTTGCGCCCGTCGACAAAGGTCAGCGGCACCGCTTTGCCGCCGGTGCCATACAGGATCACCAACCTGATTTCGCCCGGCAACTTGTCCCACGCGGTATCGAGGCTGAACCCGTAGTAATCGGCAAGGCTCGCCAGCACTTGCATGTAATAGGGGCTCGGCGGATTGGACTTGGCCCAGGGCACCACCGCGCCCTGCTTGAGCGAAAGATTGCCATTGGGCACGACCATTTCGGGATCGAACAGCAGCTTTTCGCCAAGGCCATCGCACGCCGGGCACGCGCCTTGCGGGGCATTGAACGAAAACAACCGGGGCTCGATGCTTTCGATGGTGAACCCGCTGACCGGGCAGGCGAATTTTTCCGAAAAGACGATCCGG
>CAITOD010000156.1 GCA_903893935.1 uncultured Sphingomonadales bacterium | reverse complement strand
TGCGTGCGCAGCTTGTCGACCAGTTTCTGCACCGCGCTGGGGGTCACCACGGTGTCGGCAGTGCCCTGGATGATGATCCCGCTGGCCGGGCAGGGCGCCAGAAAGCTGAAATCGTACATGTTGGCGGGCGGGGCGACCGAAATGAACCCGCGCACTTCGGGGCGGCGCATCAGCAATTGCATGCCGATCAGCGCGCCGAACGAATAACCCGCGATCCACGTGCTCGATGCTTCGGGATGGATCTGCTGCACCCAGTCGAGCGCTGCGGCCGCGTCGGACAATTCGCCGATGCCGTTGTCAAAGCTGCCCTGGCTGCGGCCGACGCCTCGGAAATTGAACCGCAGCGTGGCAAACCCGCGCGCGACGAACGCGCGGTAAAGCGCCTGGGTGATGCGGTCGTTCATCGTGCCGCCGGCTTGCGGGTGCGGGTGCAGGATCATCGCGATCGGCGCACGCGCGCGCGCAGAGGGCTGAAACCGGCCTTCGAGCCGACCTTCGGGACCGGGAAAAATGACTGCGGGCATGCGTGTTCCTGACGAAACGGGTTGCGGCAACCGACCGGAGATCAGCACGCCGTCGCGCTTTCAAAAAATTGAACGCGCTGGAATGGGAGCGAGCGCTATATAGAAATCAGTCATGCGAAAGCAATCATTGTAACAGGACCAATCTTGGACCGCCCGACCGTCTATCTGGATCACGCCGCCACCACGCCGCTGCTGCCCGCTGCGGCCGAAGCGATGGCGCACGGCTTTGCGCTTTGGGCCAATCCGTCGAGCCCGCACCGCGCCGGCCGCGCCGCGCGCGCCGTGCTCGAACAGGCGCGCGCACGGATCGCGGCGGCGCTGGGCTGGAGCGGCGAAGTGGTCCTGACCAGCGGCGCGAGCGAAGCGCTGGCGCTGGCGATCGGCCGCGCGCATGTGCCACTGGTCGCGGTCTCGGCGGTCGAGCACGAAGCGGTGCTGCGCCACGCGGGCGACGCGGTGCGGCTGGCGGTCGATCGGGCGGGGCTGGTGCAGGCCGATGCGCTGCCGCCGGGCGGACTGGTGGCGATCCAGCATGTCAACAACGAGACCGGGGTGATCCAGCCAATCACCGCGCTTGCCGCGCGCGTGCATGCCGAAGGGGGCCTGTTGCTTGCCGATTGCGCGCAAAGCGCGGGCAAGCTGCCCTTGCCCGAAGCGGACATGATCGCGATTTCGGCGCACAAGTTCGGCGGGCCGATCGGGGCAGGCGCCTTGCTGGTGCGCGACTGGGCCATGCTGAAACCCGTGGGCGGGCAGGAACGCGGCTATCGCGGCGGCACCGAGAACCTGCCCGGCGTGCTCGGCATGGCGGCCGCGCTCGAAGCCGGGCGCGACTGGCTGGCGGATGCCGCGCGGCTGCGCGCAAAGCTTGAAGCCGCGATCGTGGCGGCGGGCGGCCAGGTGATCGCCGCCGATGCGCCGCGCCTGGCCACGATCGGCGCTTGCCGCTTGCCCGGGCTGTCGGCCAATGCGCAACTGATCCGGCTCGATGCGCAAGCCATTGCGGTGTCGGCGGGGAGCGCCTGTTCGTCGGGCTCGCTGCGCACCAGCCATGTGCTGACCGCGATGGGCGTTGAAGGCGCGGGCGAGGTCATCCGCGTGTCGATCGGGCGCGAAACCACCGCCGATGACATCGACCGGTTTGTCGCGGCCTGGACCGCGCTTGCGGTGCGCGCATGATCTATCTCGATTATCAGGCGACCACGCCGCTCGCGCCCGAAGCGCGCGAAGCGATGCTGCCCTGGCTCGGCGGACCGGGCAGCGAAGGCTTTGCCAATCCGCACAGCCCGCACCGCGCCGGGCGCGCGGCGGCCGCTGCAATCGAAGTCGCGCGCGACCAGGTCGCAGCCCTGCTGCCCCCGGGCGGGCGCGTGATTTTCACATCGGGCGCGACCGAGGCGCTCAACCTCGCCTTGCGCGGCACGGGTGCCGGGCGGCTGGCGGTTTCGGCGATCGAACATGCCGCGGTGCTCGATACCGCGCACGCGCACGATCCGGCGCTTGCCATCCTGCCGGTCGATGGCGAAGGTCTGGTCGATCCCGAAGTCGCTTTGCCCGCCGGCACCGGGCTGGTCGCGGTGATGCAGGTCAACAACGAAATCGGCACCGTGCAACCGGTCGATGCGATTGCCGCGCGCGCGCATGCCATGGGCGCGCTGATGCTGTGCGATGCGGTGCAGGGCGCCGGCAAGATCGCGCCGCCGGCCAATGCCGATCTGATCGCAATTTCGGCGCACAAGCTCTATGGGCCCAAAGGGATCGGCGCGCTGTGGGTGCGCGACGGGCTGGCGCTCGACCCGCTGATCCACGGCGGCGGGCAGGAGCAGGGCTTGCGCGCGGGCACGCTCAGCCCCGCGCTGGTGGCGGGCTTCGGGGCCGCCGCGCAGCTGTGCAGCAGCCTGTGGCAAAGCGATGCGGCGCATGTGGACAAGCTGTGGACAAAGGCGCGCGACCTGTTCGCCGGGTGGACGCTCAACGGCAGCGCCACGGCGCGCTGGCACGGCAATCTCAATGTGCGGATCGCCGGCCTCGATGTCGGGCGGTTGATGTCCGAATGCCGCACGATCGCGATTTCTGCGGGATCGGCGTGCGCCAGCGGATCGGGGCGGCCCAGCCATGTCTTGCGCGCGCTCGGACTTTCCGACAGAGAGGCCAAAACCGCGCTCCGCATCGGATTTGGGCGCTATACCGGGGAAGAGGAGCTGACAGAGGCGATTGCGGCGATCATCGCCGCGGCGCGGGCGCAAGGGGTGACGGCTTGACCGCCACGCCGACCCGGGCCTGCCAACCCGAGGGAGTGCAGTGTCGATGGTGAAAGTCAGCTTTGTCACCGCCGATGGCCACAAAGTCGAGGCCGAGGGCGCACCCGGGCAACGCCTGCTCGAACTGGGCCAGGCGGTCGGCATGCCGCTCGAAGGCACCTGCGAAGGCCAGATGGCCTGTTCGACCTGCCATGTGGTGATCGCGCGCGCCTGGTTCGATCGGCTCGCGCCCGCGGTGGAAGACGAGGAAGACATGCTCGATCTTGCCGCCGGCGTCACCCGCACCAGCCGCCTGTCGTGCCAGATCGTGCTGAGCGCCGAACTCGACGGGCTGGAAGTCCACATCCCCGAAGAAGCGCGCGATATGCAGGGCCGCTGAGCGCCGGGCACCAACGCCGCGCTCACCCCGACCCCCAACCGTCACCCCGGACTTGACCCGGGGTCCAGCTTGCCTCTTCGCCGGTCCTCGATCGGCAGCGCCGCTTGGCAAGATCAATAACGTCGCCCGCGGGCAAATGGACCCCGGATCAAGTCCGGGGTGACGAAAAGGGGTGGCGCACACCCCGTTTTTCCCCGGGATAAGCGCGCCGCAAGCACCCCCCTGCGGTTGTCAACGCCCCGCCCGGCGCTAAAGGTTCAGCCAGCATGGCCAAGGATACCCCGACCCGCGACGAGCCCGATCCGTTTGACGCAATTGTCGATGCGCCGTTCGATGCCGCGCTGTCGGAGCGCTATCTGGTCTATGCGCTGTCGACGATCACCGCGCGCAGCCTGCCCGATCTGCGCGACGGGCTGAAGCCGGTGCACCGCCGCCTGCTGTGGGCGATGCGGCAACTGAAGCTCAACCCCACCGATGCGTTCAAGAAATCGGCGCGCGTGGTCGGCGATGTGATCGGCAAATACCACCCGCACGGCGACAGTTCGGTCTATGATGCGATGGTCCGCCTCGCGCAGGATTTTGCGCTGCGCTATCCGCTGGTCGAAGGCCAGGGCAATTTCGGCAATATCGATGGCGATAACGCCGCGGCCTATCGCTATACCGAGGCGCGGCTGACCGCGACCGCGATGCGGCTGATGGACGGGCTCGAAGACGGCACCGTCGATTTCCACCCGACCTACAATGGCGAAGAGGAAGAGCCGGAGATTTTTCCGGGCCTGTTCCCCAATCTGCTCGCCAATGGCGCGACCGGCATCGCGGTCGGCATGGCAACCTCGATCCCCAGCCACAATGTCGCCGAAATTGTCGATGCCACGCTGCTGCTGATCGACAACCCGCATGTCGAACACGAGCAGTTGATGGAAGTATTCCACGGCCCCGATTTTGCGACCGGCGGCGTGGTGGTCGACAGTGCGGCCATGCTCAGCGCGGCTTATGCCAGCGGCAAAGGCGCGATCCGCGTGCGCGGGCGGTTTTCGACCGGGCGCGACGATCAGGGCGAGTGGGAAACGACCGGCATCGAAAAGCTCGGCGGCGGGCAATGGCAGCTGGTGATTTCCGAAATCCCCTACATGGTCGCCAAAGGCAAGCTGATCGAACAGATCGCCGCCCTGATCGCCGACAAGAAGCTGCCGATTCTCGAAGATGTGCGCGACGAATCCGACACCGCGATCCGTATCGTGCTGGTGCCCAAGAGCCGCAATGTCGATCCCGATTTGCTCAAGGAATCGCTTTATCGCCTGACCGAGCTTGAATCGCGCTTTTCGCTCAATCTCAACGTGCTCGATGCGCGGCGCACGCCCGGCGTGCTGGGGCTGAAACTGCTGCTGCAGGAATGGGTGATCGCGCAGATCGAGGTGATGCTGCGCCGCGCGCGGCACCGGCTGGACAAGATCGCCAGCCGGCTCGAACTGCTCGGCGGCTATATCATCGCCTATCTCAATCTCGACCGGATCATCGAAATCATCCGCACCGAGGATGAGCCGAAGCCGATCATGATTGCCGAATTCGCACTGACCGACCGCCAGGCCGAAGCGATCCTCAACATGCGGCTGCGCTCGCTGCGCAAGCTCGAGGAAATGGAGCTGCGCCGCGAACGCGATGCGCTGCTGGCCGAACAGGACGACTTGCAGAAACTGATCGACAGCCCCGCGCGCCAGCGCACCAAGCTCAAGCGCGAACTGGCCGCCTTGCGCAAGGACTATGGCCCCGACACCCCGCTCGGCCGCCGCCGCACCACGATTGCCGAAGCCGCCCCCACGCGCGAATTCAACATGGACGCGATGATCGCCAAAGAGCCGGTGACGGTGGTGGTGTCGCAGCGCAGCTGGATCCGTGCTGCGAAGGGCCATGTGCCGCTGGGCGCCGATGGCAAAGGCGGCGATTTCAAATTCAAGGAAGGCGATGGCCCGGCGTTTGCGCTGCATGTCCAGACCACCGACAAATTGCTGATCGCGCTCGACAATGGCCGCTTCTACACGATCGGCGCCGACAAATTGCCGCCTGCGCGCGGCTTTGGCGAACCGCTCCGCACGATGCTCGATATCGATCCCGAAGCGCAGATTGTGGCGATCGTGCCCTGGCGCGCGGGCGGGCAATTGCTGCTGGCGACGAACACCGGGCGCGGGTTCGCCGCCGAAACCGGCGAACTGCTCGCCGAAACGCGCAAAGGCCGTGCGGTGGTTTCCACCAGGCCCGATGTCCGCCTTGCCGTGGTGCGCGAAATCGCCCCCGAACACGATCATGTCGCGGTGATCGGCGACAACCGCAAACTGGTGGTCTTCGCGCTCAGCGAAGTCCCGGTGCTTGCCAAAGGCCAGGGCGTGGCGCTCCAACGCTACCGCGACGGCGGCATGGCCGATGCGATAACGCTGCGCCTCGAAGACGGCCTGACCTGGGCGATGGGCGGCGACAGCGGCCGCACGCGCGTGGAAAAGGACCTGCTGCCGTGGAAAGTCGCGCGCGGCGCGGCGGGGCGTTTGCCGCCCAATGGGTTTCCGCGGGATAACCGGTTTGCCTGAGCAGGAAAGTGCAGGTTAGCTGTCGTCGCTCGTTATTGGGAATACCTCGAGCTTGGCGCCAAGAGCGGCAAATTCCGCGCCATAGGATGGCGTGATCACGACCAGCACAGCGTCTCCCGCTTGAACGAGCGCGCGTTTGGCATCCAGCAGTCGGGCATGTTCCGCGTGATATCTTTCGGCGGCAGCGGGATGGGGCGGAGCAAACAGGATTTCGAGAATACCGCCCGGCACATCTTCGCCGCTGAATGCCGCGAAATCGCTGATAATATTCCCTTCGCGAAAATCATTCAAATGGAGCGCCTGGACATCCTCGATGGCAATCTGCCATTTCTTTCCATTGACTTGCACGACAGTGAGGGTCGCTCGCTTGCAATCAAGCGCGATACCGACAAGCTGAGCGTCATGGAAGCGGGGACTGATGGCCATCATCACCAGCTACACCAGAATATGTATGGTTGCGACCGGGCGTTTCGGAGCACGCAATTTCGTGTAAACTGGGTGACGATGACGGGGCTGGACTGCACCCCTTGCATGAGACACGCTTAATTGAGTGACTCGGTATCCGAGGGGTTAGGATTAAATGCAGCATCACCGTCATGCAGGAGGTGTGTATTGCGTCCCCGGAACTCCCTGAATCTCACACTTTTGGGAGCCGAGCGATGCATTGACTGGAGTCCAATCGCGAATTGAATCATGAATCCGTTCTACAGGCGACGTGGCGCGGGCACAACAAGGCAAGAAGGCAAGCAAATGGTCGAGCAGCGACCTGCCTTTCAAACCGCGAAATCAACCGGTGGATTGCTCCTTCGGGGTCGTTTGCTTAGTCTGAAGCGACACGAGGGTCTGGCGGCAGATGTTGTGAAAATTCTTGTCGCTAGCCTGCTGACACCGGTCATTGGCCTTGATCGCACCATTCATGTCGCCAGCACCGCCACGCACAAGAATCTCGGTTGGGAAGAGTGCGCCCTCGGGATACTTGGTCTCGCCCTGGCCAATGGTCTGTAGCGCCAATGGGATCTGGCCCAAGCTGGCCTGTGCTTGAGCAACCTGTTGATAATCAGTGACTGCGACATTGGGCGCGGTAATCGCAGCGTGCAACAGCGGATTAGCGCGCCTCGCATCTTGCAGTCCGGCAAAGGCCATACCACAAGCCAGCGACAATTGTTGTGTGCGCGATGCTCCCAACGGGCACAGGCCGGCCGCGCCCTTAAAATCGTTGGCCGCGATCTTTTTGCGGACGGTCATCGAGGTGACGATGTCAGCCGGCGTTTGCCGGCCACTGCGCTGGAAGGCGGCCCAGGCTGTCGATACGCCTGACGATGTTGCGACAGGCGAGTGCTGGCGCTGGCTTGCGGTGGCCGCAGCGGCGGGAGCGTCCGCCACCGGTGCCCCGGCCAAGCTGCCGGTTTCACCACTTTTTGACGCCAGAGCCAGACGACTTGATGCTGTAGCGGGCTTCATCACCAGTCTGGCCTCATCCGCGCACGCATTCATCCGCTCAGGCAGATTGTGATGATAGTGGCTTTCCGCATGATCGCGCGACCAAGCCGATACCACGCCTGCAGCCGCACCGCTCACCACGCTCAGCACGTTGCCCTTGGTGAGCAGCGCTTGCATGGCGGCATTTGCTGCACCGTTCTTCGCCATATCCCGAGCCGTACTCGAGTTGTCCTTTGCTGCATCCAACGCGCGCTGCAGGGCTCCCAGCAACTGCGCCGCCGCGGTGGGATTGAAGCCCGCCCTGCTCATCAAAATCACTGCGAAGGCATCGGCGTCGTCCTCGTCCGACCGCGTCCAGGCCGGCGCCTCCATGCTGTTAACGAACTCGCCGACGTCGGCGCCACGCATCATCGTGCTGACGAACACAAGGCTTGCGGTGGGCGTGGCGGTAACGTTTACCGTGTCTCCAGTCTTGCTATACTTACTCAGTGCCATGAGACTGATCATCGCCGCCTCCATGCCGAAGCGGGTCCAGCCAGCCTTGAGTTTCTCGCTACGTTCGAAGCGTTGCCTATGTGCAGCAATGGTAGCATGCGCCAGTTCGTGGGCGAGCAGGAAAGCCATTTCGTCCTGCCCGAGCGGTGAACTGCCCAACAGTTCGATCACTGGCGCAGTACAGCCAATCGCGCCTCCCGACCGGATAGTCGTGCAGTTGAAACCGGCGCCGTTCATCAAGACAAACGGCAAGCCGACTGGCTTTGGCCCGGGCAAGACCGCGATTAGCCGGGTCAGCACGGTCTCCGCAAAGTGAGACAATGGAGGATCACTGATCGGGTGCAGATCGGCGAGTTGCGCCGCGTCTAGCGGCATCATCGGCGTCTGGGCAAAAACGATCTCGCCGGCGTCGAGCCGCTGCGCGAACGTCTTTTGGGATTCCTTGGCCGCCGCAGCACTGGCATTTGCCTGCGCCAGCAGCGCAGTTGCCACAAGCAAAGCAAACCGAACGGTCATCTCTTGATACCGGTGCAGAACTTGTTGGGATCGAAAGCGTTGGAGCCCGATGTGTTGGAGCTCGTTGCGGTCGTTTTCCCCCCTTTTTCTCCGCCGATCGAGGGATAGGCGGACAGCTCCTTGCAAGGATCCTGCTCCTTGAGCACGCGCCACGCATCCACGAAGTATGTCTTATCGTGGTAGCGGACCATCAGCGTGCTTGCGTCGCATTCGAGGATCGGCAGCGGGTCGGGTAGACGCTGATGCCGGCTTGGCAGATTGATCTGTATTGTTCCGTTGGCATCGGTCAGCGGCAAACTGTCGGAATAGGCGCCGATGACTGACCGGCCACAGGCGGCGGCTGGCGCCTGCGCGGCGGCAAGAAGGAATAGCACGGCACTCATCGGTCGATCTCCTCCATGATCAGGCTGGGGGGGGGATGGGACTTTGGGCAGGCGGGCGGATATGCTGGTACACGAGCCAACCGCCATTGACGGCGATGACTAAAGCTAGGATCGCAATGACCCGCAGCGGCGGCATCGGCATCAGTAGCGCGAAAGCTGCGATACCAAGTAATCCGCCAATGAACGCAAAGGCGATGGCGCCACCGAAGCCGCGGGTGGCCTCATCGAACTCTTCGCCGGAAAGGATGGATCCGGCTAGTGTTGCCGTCCCGCAAATGAGAATGATAACGCCCGCCGGCCACAGCGCAATATCGAAAAAAAGGAATGATAAGGTGAAAATAATTGCGACGAGGAGTATATAAAATGATAAAATGCGCCGCACATCTTGTTTTCTTTTTGATAAATTTTTTCGGCTGCCAATTTTGTATAAATTGATGAAACATTTGATCGCAAGCGGAATGGCGATAGCCAGCATCGCTTTGATCACCCCCTCCCACGACAATGCCCACCCGTCGCGCCATGCTGGTGACCATTTGTAATAAGCCATGCCCCAGGTCAGCAGATTGTCCAGCGCCATGGCATGCAGTCGCACCCCAGGGACTACACCAACGCCTGGCACCTCGTGGTCGTCGCCCATTTCGGTTCCGACGCCGATGAACAGGACGCGGCCGCGCAAGTCGTCCTGCAGCCCTGGATCTCCACCAAACGTCTTCAAGACAGCTGTGGGAATTGTCAGTTGTGATGGGCACGGGGCAGGTAGAACGCGCCCGCGCAGGCCATCCCACACCGCGCTGGCGAATGTCGAAGCACGACAGTGCCCGAAATCGGTGCCGGCAACATTGTCTTCCTCGACCGGAGCGTTGCTGCCAAAACGCATGGCGATTGGCGCAAGTGCCTGGGGTGCGTCCGCCAGACGGTCCATCAGCGTAGGATCGCATTCGCCCCAGGCAGGCCTGCGCGAGCAGGCCGCGATATAAAGATCGGCGGCTGCCGTGCGCATGCCATTGGAGAAAAGCGCGTAATCTGCCGGATGGTCGGCATGCCAGCTTACACCAGTTCGGCTAGACCCGTGCATCAAGGGCGCAAGTGCCGGAAAGCTGAGCACCGGCCCGGTAAATACCGGAATGCCGTGAGCCTTTGCATGGGCCAGCGCCGTGCCTAGCTCACTGAGTTCGGGAGCGTCCCGTTCAGCGGGACGGCGCAGGAAGGAGGTATCGTCGAAAATTGCGACCACGCCTGCTTCGCTGGCAATGTTGATGAGCGCGGCGTGGTCGGCATAGGTTGGCAGCAGATCTTCGTTGCCTGGCGACACCGTTGCCGGACTGAGCATAGCGATGACGATGTGGCTAGCTCCGGCTGTCGGATAGCTCGACGCCAGCACGCGCTGTGCCAGAGCCTCGGCTGAAGTTTCTGCGCTCACGCCAACGCCGAACGGATCAAGCCAAGCGATCAGGATAATCACGATAGAATAAATTACTGTCAGAACCGTTTGAAAACGAATCTTCATAACATGACGAAGCCAGCGCGACAGGCGCTCTGGCCAATACCTGCCGCGCAATGAGCGTTTGCCTTTCGAGGACCTTCGACTGGAGCAAAGGCCGGAATCTTCCGACTTATTTGCTCTATTCCGAATGATGACCTCCCATCACATCAAGTTTCCGAATCGGTACCGAAATTCTATCTCGATTTTTAATATCCAGCAAGACCGCAATCCAATCTGCAGGCCTCACGCCACAACCAGCGGCAGACCTAGAACATCCATCGCCCGCCCGTGCGCGCGCCCTGTTTATTAACACCGTCTCGCAGTCGTGATCACGCCGTTTATGCGATTGATCAATTCGATACGCTAGGGGTTCCGGGGACGAGGTTCCGGGGTTACGGTGATGTTGCACATAATTGAGGAATTGCAGGGATGTAATGCACATCTCCTCATTACATCGCTCCCACGTCCTTCGCTTATGCCGGCCGAGGCAACTGCAACCGCCTGTCTTAGGCGGCCTTGGCAGCGAAACCTGTCCCCGCTGCCTAATCAATCAAACAAACTTCACATCCTGCGCCGTAAAATTCGCCAGCGACACGTTCTTCAGCGTGATCACATCGCCCGGGTCGAGCGTGATCGTCAGGTCGCTGCCTTGTTGCGCGGTGGCGCCCAGCACGTGGGCCCAGTCGGCGAACACGCTGGAGTCGAATTGCAGCACATCGGCGTTGGCGCCGCTGGTGGTGAAAGCGTTGACCGTTTCCAGCCCGAAGCCGGCGTGGAACACGAAAGTATCCGCACCCGCGCCGCCGGTCAGCGTGTCGCCCGCGCCGCCGATCAGCGTATCGCCGGCGGCATTGGCGAGCACCGCGCGGTTGCCTGCGCTGCCGTCGAGCGTGACGCTGGTGGTGCCGGCGTATTCGAGCAGCGTGCCGCCCTTGCCGTCGGAGCCGACGACAATCCCCGCAGCGGGCAGACTGTCGGTGATGTATTGGCCGGTCAGTGTCAGCCCGACGGCATGCGTGTTGTCGGTCAGCACCAGTTCCGCCGCGGTGTCGCCGGCGTTTTCGGTGAATGTCGCGGTCAAACGGGTCGGGTCGAGATCGGTCACGTCGATCGCATTGCCGATCTGCTGAAAATTCTGGACCGTGTCGCCGGTCATTGTCGCGGCGGTGTCGGTCAGCGTGTCGTAGCCCGCGTTGGCATCGATCATGGTCAGCCGCCCGTATCGGCCACCGGTAAACGTCTGGTCGGCGCCGCCCGCCGTCATCGTGTTCACCCCGCTGCCAAGGTCTTCGACAGAGAGCCCGGCCTGTGCGCTGGCGGTAAAGCTGCGCGTGCTTGGCGTTGCCGCCAGCACCACGCTCGAAATGCCGGTGTCGGCCGCGTTCATCACGGCATTGCCGCCGCCATTGATAGTGAGCGTGGTGATGCCGCTGCCGCCGTTGATCAGCGCGCCGGCAGCGGCCGCTTTGGTCAGGATGATCGCGGTGCCGCTGCCGCAATTGACGGTTTCGTTGCTGCTGCCCAGATTGACCGTGTCGACGCCGCTGCCCAGATCGAACACTACCTGGTCGGCCGCCCCGTTGAGCGTGATGGCATTGTCGGTTGCCCCCGAAGGCGCTGCGAGAACATCGATGGTGGCCGCGAGCCCGACGCGCGAATAGACAATTTGCGCGGTGCCTTCGGTGGCATCGATTGTCTGGAAATTGGTCAGCGTGCCGGGATGTTCGAGGTGGAACGCGCCGCTGCCGCTCAGCACCAGCGTGTTGCTGCCGCCGCCGCCGTTGAGCGCGCTCGCGCGCGTGAGGTTGTCGGTGGTGAGCGTGATGGTGTCGTTGCCCGAACTGCCGGTGACCACTTTGACATGGCTGTTGAGCGTCAGGCTGGTCGCCGCGGTCAGCAGCACGCTGACATGCGAGGTGAGCGGATTGAGCGTGACCGTTCCGCCGGTGGTGATCTCGACCACATCGGCGCCGGTGCCGCCATAGATCGCTGCACCCGCATTGGCGGCGGTGACCTGGGTGGTGACGTTCGCGGCGCGGTCACGCAGCACATCGGTCGGCGCATTGAGCTGGATGATGTCGTCCGAAGTCGTGTTGTCGAGAACGGTCTGGCCATCCTCGGTGGTGGTGGCAAGCGTATACCCGGTCGATGCCGCGCGCAGGATCACTTGCTGTATCTGGCTGTCGGCGCTGTTGAACGCGATCGTGCCGCCGCCGTAAATATCAAGCGTGGTGCTGCCGCCTTGCCCGGTCACCAGCGCACCCGCAGTGGCCGCAGTCAGGTTGACCGTTGCACTGCCGCCGCCGCCGTTGACCGTTTCGCTGGCGCTGCCCAGGGTGACCACGTCGATGCCGCCGCCCAGGTTGAACACGTCGGAGTCATTCGCGCCGTAAATATAGATCTGGCCATTGGTAACGCTGTTGACATCGACCGTCAGGTTCAGCCCGGACCGCATGGTCACTGCCTGAAATGTGGTGCCGCCGACTTCGCTCGCATCCACTTCGGCAATATCGGTCAGCGTGGCCGGCTGGGTCAGGTCGAATGTCCCGGCGCCTTGCAACGACAGCACATTTTGCCCGCTGCTGCCGCCATCGATCTGGTCGCCCGCCGAAAGCGTGCCGTCGGTCGCCACGATGGTGTTGACACCGTCACCGCCGCTGACGGTATCGGCCCCGGTCGTCAGGGTATAAGTCTGGCCATCGGGCATAGCGGAAAAGCCTTTGTGATGATCGCACCCGGAAGCCGGTATTGCTTCCGGGGCTAGTGTCCCGGTGGCCGGCCTGCAACGACAAATTTGTTGTATACTGTCCCCAGCCTACCGTCTTGTGACAGCGCCGCGTTCCGGCGGGGGCAGGCTTGCCAAAGCGGGGGCGGCGTTTCAAACAGCGGGCGCACGATCAACACTGCGGGGATGCCGATGGAACGCCCAAGCTATTCGCTCGAAGGCCGGGTTGCGCTGATAACCGGGGCAAGCTCGGGAATCGGGGCGCATCTCGCGCGCCTGTTCGCGCGCGCCGGGGCCAGCGTGGTGCTCGGCGCGCGGCGGGTCGAGCGGATTGCCGCGCTGGCGGACGAAATCGGCGAGCGCGCGCTGGCGGTGGCGATGGATGTGACCGACGAAGCCTCGATCGTGCGCGCGTTCGATGCGGCCGAGGCGCATTTCGGCACGCCCGACACGGTGCTCGCCAATGCCGGGATTGCCGAACCCGGGCGCGCGACCGAGCTTGCGGCGGGCCAGGTGGCGCGCGTGATCGACACCAATTTTACCGCAGTCTACCTCACCGCGCG
>CAITOD010000155.1 GCA_903893935.1 uncultured Sphingomonadales bacterium | reverse complement strand
TCTGGCGCGCCTGCTTCGACAGGCTCAGCACGAACGGGGGACGGGAGAGAGGGTTGGAGGGAATCGAATCAGGCGGGGGCGCAGACCGGGGCGGATAAAGGCGTGCAGGCTTGCGGGATCGCCGCTAGGGTCGTGCCGCAATCTGGCGTCACGGGTGGTAATGGCGAAAAAACCGAAAGGCTGGCACGTCTTGCGCGCCGCACTGGCCAGCCGCAAGGCGGGCGTGATGCTGGCGCTCGGCTTTTCGTCGGGGCTGCCTTATGCCTTGCTGATCGGCACGCTCAACGCCTGGCTGGGCGATGCGCATGTGCCGATGGCGACGATCGGCGTGCTGGCGTGGATTGGCCTTGCCTATTCGTTCAAGTTCCTGTGGTCGCCGCTGGTCGACCGGCTCAATCTGCCGCTGATCGGTGTGCTGGGACGCCGCAAGGGGTGGATTCTCGGCTGCCAGGCCGTGCTCGTCGCGGCGCTGGTCGGCTTGGCGCTTACCGATCCGGTCAGCGATCTTGGGCGTTTTGCGCTGATCGCGCTCGTCGCAGCGCTTGCCTCGGCGACGCAGGATGTGGCGATCGATGCCTGGCGGATCGATGTGGCGGACGACGTTGTGCCGGTCGAACTGCTGTCGTCGCTCTACCAGTTCGGCTACCGGCTGGCGGCGCTGGTGGGCGGGGCATTTGCGTTGCTGCTCGCCGCGCGCATGCCGTGGCCCGGGGTCTATGCGGTGATGGCCGCGCTGCTCGCAGGTGTTGCCTTGATCACGCTGAGCGCGCCCGACACACCGCGCCCTGCCGCAGGCGACGCCGCCGCGATGGCCGACCAGCCCGCGCCCTTGCTGCGCGCGGGCGCGCTTGTCGTGGTGGGGCTGGGCTGGGGCTGGGCGATCGGCAGCATCGGCCTGTTCATGCGCGCGATGCTGGGGCCGGCGACGCAAGGGCTGGCGCGGCCCTCGGTTGCCGATTTCACGCGCAGCCACGCGCCGCTGATCGTGCTCGCCACCGTCGGCCTGCCGCTGCTGGTGGCAGCGCTGACCAATCGCGCGCGAAGGCATGCCGCAGCACCCGCCAAGGTCGCGGTCGCCGATCACTTGTGGCTGGCGCTGGTGGCGCCGCTGGCCGAACTGTCGGCGCGGCTCGGCTGGCGCGTGCTGGTCACGATCGGCCTGATCCTGACCTACACGCTGTGCTATAACGTGTGGGGCAGTTTTGCGCTGCCATTCTACCTCGATTTTCTGCATTATTCGAAAGACGAAGTGGCGTTCGCCTCCAAGATTTTCGGTATTTTCATGACGATGGCAGGCATTGCGCTGGGCGGCGTGCTGTTCGCGCGGCTGGGCCGCATGCCGACCATTCTGGTCGGCGCGGTGCTGCCGATGCTGGGCAATTTCGTCTATGCCGATCTGGCCGAAGGCGCGGTTGCAATCGATGCTCTGGCGCGCGCGAGCGGGCTATCGTGGCTGGGCAGTGTGTTCGGAGTGGATGCGCGCATGTTGCGGCTGCTGGTCGTGATCAGCGTCGAGAACATTTCCACCGGCATCGCCGGTGCGGCGTTTGTCGCTTATCTGTCGGGCCAGGTCAGCCGTCGGCACACCGCCGTGCAATATGCGCTGCTGTCTTCGATGACGTTCCTGATCGGGTCGCTGGGCAAAGGCGTGGCTGGCGAAACGATCGACCACCTTGGCTATGCGACGATGTTCCGCTGGACGGCGGCGGCAGGCCTGGTCGCGGTGGCATTCGTGCTGCTGGAATGGGCCACCGCGCGCCATCCTCCCCGGCACGGGGAGGGGGACCACGCGTAGCGTGGTGGAGGGGTTTCGCCGCCGGGCTCAGGCTCGATCAGGTAAACTATCGCAAGCATAGCGCGCGGGGCGCCGCCCCTCCACCGCCTTGCAGGCGGTCCCCCTCCCCGTGCCGGGGAGGATAGGGGTTAATCGGGGATTTCGTTGTTGCGGCGCAGCACGTCGCCGGCGAGGTAGAGCGAGCCGGTGATCAGCACATCGCCGCCGGGCGGCAGCGCCGCCAGCGCGGCGGCGACATCGGTTGCGCTGGAGACCGGCAAGGCGCTGAACGGGGCAAAGGCGGCCGGGGTGTGCGCGGCATGGCCGGGGGCGGGTACAATCGTCACCGAGAGCGCGTGGCGGCCGAGTGGTGCGAGGATCGCAGCGGGGTCCTTGTTGGCAAGCATGCCGATCACCACGTGCACCGGCGGCTGATCGGCCAGATGCCGCGCGATCGCCGCGCCCGCATCGGGATTGTGCCCGCCATCGAGCCAGACGGTGCGCGCACCGGTCAAGGCGGTCAGCGGCCCCGGCGCCAGGCGTTGCAACCGCGCGGGCCAGCGCGCGGCGACAATGCCCGCGGCCATGGCGGCGGGCGATACGATCAGCCGGTCCTGATGCCGCAACAGCGCCACCGCCAGCGCGGCGTTGTCGGCCTGGTGCGTGCCGGGCAGCGTCGGCAAAGGCAAATCGAGCGCGCCTTGCGCATCGCGATAGGCGATCGTGGCGCCGATCGTCGCGTGCCATTCGTGCCCGCGCCGGACCAGCATGGCGCCCAGCGCGCGCGCAGTCGCGGCGACCGAATCCGCTTCGAGCGGCGGATAGGCCTGCGTCACCAGCGGCACGCCGGGCTTGGCGATCGAGGCTTTTTCGAACGCGATCCGCGCCATCGGTTGGGGCGGTGTGCCCGCTTCGGGGACCAGCAAAAAAGCCTCGTGATCGAGCCCCAGCGTGGCAATGCCGCAGCCTAGCGGGCGCTCGAACACATTGGTGGCATCGAACCGCCCGCCGAGCCCGGTTTCGATCACGCAGACATCGGCGGGCACGCGCGCAAAGGCCAGAAACTGCGCCGCCGTGGTCACTTCGAAAAAGCTCGGCGCAAGGTCGGCGCCGGCATCGAGCGCCTCGCGCAACAGGTCGGCCAGCAGATCGTCGCTGATCAACCTCCCGGCGACGCGGATGCGTTCGTTGTAGCGCACCAGATGCGGCTTGGTCGCGGTGTGTACGGTCAGCCCCTGCGCTTCGAGCATGAAGCGCAAATAAGTGCAGGTCGATCCTTTGCCGTTGGTGCCGGCGACATGGAACACCGGCGGCAGCGCGCGTTCCGGATTGCCCAACCGTGCCAGCAGCGCGCGGATCGTGTCGAGGCCGAGCCGCCCCTGCGGCACCGACAGTGCGCCGAGCCGGTCGAGCTCGGCCTGCACCGCCGGATTGTCGGATATCGCGAAGTCCTTCAAGCCACGTCTCTTGCTTTGTTGTCCCCAAGCCCGCTTTCGCACCCCTCGCACTTCGTCACCCCGGACCTGAGCCGGGGTCCATCGTGCCCGGTGATCTGTGGCGCGTGGGGAGAAATGGACCCCGGATCAAGTCCGGGGTGACACAGTGTAGTCGGGGGAGACTTGCGGTTCCCAAAAGCGTCAGGCGGCGCGGGCGGCGGTCAGGTAATCGATCAGGTTGGCGAGCGTTGCTTTCAGATCGCGCCGGTGCACCACCATGTCGATCATGCCGTGGGCATAGAGGTATTCGGCGCGCTGGAAGCCTTCGGGCAGCTTTTCGCGGATGGTGTCCTGGATCACGCGTTGCCCGGCAAAGCCGATCAGCGCGCCCGGTTCGGCAATCTGGATATCGCCGAGCATGGCATAGCTCGCGGTCACGCCGCCGGTGGTCGGATCGGTCAGCAGCACGATGTATGGCAGGCCTGCCGCGCGCAGCCGGCTGATCGCCACCGTCGTGCGCGGCATCTGCATCAGCGACAGGATGCCTTCCTGCATGCGCGCGCCGCCCGCCGC
>CAITOD010000154.1 GCA_903893935.1 uncultured Sphingomonadales bacterium | reverse complement strand
GTGCTTTGGGCAAGTCCCTTTTGCCCTCAGCGGATGTTCCCCTTTGACCGGCGAAGGCCCGAACCGCAGTTCCAGGCTTGTCCGCCGATGACCCTCTATTAGCTGTCGGGTTTGAACGATGTGCTAGGGTTTATACTTACCGGCCGTGTAACAAATTCGCAAAAGTCGCGAAAAACTCGGGAATTTGGTGAAATTTAAGATAAATAACCCGATATTAAAATTAATATGATCATAATTAATGCGATGTTAACTGGATTTATTAGGGTCATTTTGGAATTATGGGCGTTAGAACGTTTGCAGCCCATCGAAAATGGCCAACTGTCCGGGCGGATTAAACGCGTGCGTGGTTAAAGTTGCACCGGAAACCGAAAATTTCTCGCATGCGCGAAAAAAATTTTGGTGCCCGCTTCTTTTCGCCGCGCATCAGGGCGAATCGGCCGAATCGCTGGGCGCCACACCGCTTTTCGCGGTCAGGTATAGCTGACGACAACCACGAAGCTGGCGCGATAGCGCGCTGGTGGCAGATCGGCGGGCAGCGTGATCGTACCGCCCACTTCAAAGCTGTCGGCGCCGCTCGCGTCGAGACTGGGTGTGGTGTTGCTGCTCTTTGCGCGCACTGTCAGCGCACGCACCGTCAGGCTCGGTGCGATCGCACCCGCCGTGATGGTCGATCCGGTGGCCAGAATGCTCGCCGGCAGCTGGATGGCGTAATTGCGTTGCGGCTCGCCACTGACCGCAAAGTGCGCGGTATGCGCGCTGGTACAGTCGGACCCGGGGCAACTTGCACCGCCCGTAAACGAAGCGCCCGCCGAGCCGGGGCTGACCATGACGGTGCCGGTCAAACCAGGCTCGTGCACGATCGTCCCGAAATCCATATCGGTGATCGGCTGGACACGCAGCGGGCGGATCACCGTGGCGCTGGCAATCCCGGGCGCGCTCGCCTGCGCGGCAGGCGCGGCTTGCGCGCCAGTTGCAACCAACGCCCCGCTCCCCGCCAAAATCGCACGGCGGAGAGCGCGGCGCCAGCTCATCATCCCAGCGCCGTGGTGACGGTGGTCAGCAGGATCAGCGGAAAGGTGAGACTGCCCCCGCTTTGCGCGGGGGTCACGGTCAGCGTCGCGCCGACGTGAAAAGTGACCGAACAGGTGGCTGCGACGCAATTGGGCAGCGAATACGTCGCGGGCACGCCGGGTTGCAGGCGCTGCACGCCGGGCAGATCGGTGGTGAAATCCGAAAGCGTGCCTTGCGCCCCGCCGGCCACCGCGGTGGCGGGGCGGGGCAGGGTGAACTGAAAGATCAGCTGATAGCTGGTGTGGTCGCCGCTCGCGCGCGCGTAAGTCATTGTGAATTGCGCCGGGCTGCTGGTCTTGTCGCCCAGCGGCAAGACTCCGTCGCTGCTGGTCGACCCATCGGCGCCCACCGTACGCGACCCGCCGCCGGCGCTGACCAGCGTGCCAAAACGCATGGGCTCGTCAGCGGTGGCGACGAACGAAGCCGGTGTCGCCGCTTGCGCGGGCGCGGTGGTTATTGCCAGCAGCAGCGTGCAGCACCCTGAAACGGGCTTCGCGCGGTATCCCGGAAGCTGGACACGCTGGAAAACCATAATGCTATCAATTCTATCGGGCTTGGCGCCGCACGGCAAGCGATCCTCGCGCGAGGCGCGTCCGCTTGCGGGACAGGCGGGACGCGGTGTCCGGCGCAAAAGAAAGATTCTCAACTATGAAAATAGAGATTGCGCGCCGACCCATTGCCCTCAGCCGGGCAGACCCGATATGCGTGCTGATCAGAGGCGCCGATTGGCGACGCCCAGGCAGGACCGGCCATGCACGCTCAACTCGATTATCTCCATGCCATTGCCGGATTGCTGGTGGGACTGCTGGTCGGATTGACCGGGGTCGGCGGCGGGTCGCTGATGACGCCGCTGCTGGTGCTGCTGTTCGGCGTGAGCCCGTCGACGGCAGTGGGCACCGATCTGCTGTTTGCCGCGACCACCAAGATCGCCGGCACCCTGGTCCACGGCGTGCGCGCCACGGTCGACTGGGTCATCGTGCGGCGGCTTGCCACCGGCAGCGTGCCGGCGGCGCTGGTCACGCTGGCAGGGCTTGCGCGGTTCGGGCATCCGCCAACGACTGCCAACCACACGATCGTGCTTGCGCTTGGCGTGATGCTGATCCTGACCGCCTTTGCCACTTTGTTTCAGAATTTCCTGCTGCAGTTGTCGAAGCGCGCCGACCATCTTCCTGAACGGCAGACGCTGGTGCCCACCGTCGCGCTCGGCGTGGTGCTGGGCGTGGCGGTGACGCTGTCGTCGGTCGGCGCGGGCGCGATCGGGGTTACCGTGCTTCTGCTGCTCTATCCGGCGCTGCGCGTGTCGGGTATTGTCGGCACCGACATCGCGCATGCCGTGCCGCTGACGCTCATTGCCGGGTTTGGCCACTGGGCGATCGGGGATGTCAATCCGGTGCTCCTGCTCAATCTTTTGATCGGGTCGCTGCCCGGGGTGGTGATCGGCAGCCTGCTGTCGACGCGTTCGCCCGATCGCGTGCTGCGCCCGTTGCTGGCTGCGGTGCTGCTGATTTCGGGTTACAAGCTGCTGGCATAAGCCGCTATCGTCGGCGCATGAGCGAATTTTTCCCTGGATTCGATGGCGCGCCGCTGGCTTTTACCCGGCTTGGCACCGGGCGACCGGTGCTGCTGCTGCACGGATTGTTCTCCTCTGCTGAAATCAACTGGGTGCGGTTCGGTACCGCGGCGCAGCTTGCCGATGCCGGGTTTGCCTGCCTGATGCCCGATTTGCGCGCGCACGGCGCGAGCGCTGCGCCGCACGACGCGGCGGGCTATCCGCCCGATGTGCTGGTGCGCGATCTGGCCGCGCTGGTTGCGCACCTGGGGCTCGACAGCTTCGATCTGGTCGGGTTCTCACTCGGCGCGCGCACCGCCGCGCGCGCCGTGATTGCCGGCATGCGCCCGCGCCGGCTGGTGCTGGCGGGGATGGGGCTCGAAGGTCTCGCCGGCTGGGCGCAGCGGCAGCACTTCTTTCTCGATATGCTCGACCGCTTCGGCACGATCCGCCCTGGCGATGCTGCTTATATGGCGCAACAGTTTCTCAAGACCACCGGGGCTGACCGCACGGCGCTGCGGCTCCGGCTCGGCACGATGGAAGACACCGCGTCGGCAGCGCTCGCGGCGATCACCATGCCGACGTTGGTGCTGTGCGGCGACCAGGACAACGACAACGGTTCGGCCGACCGCCTGGCCGAGGCGCTGCCCGCAGCGCAGCGCGCCACGGTGCCCGGCACGCATATGAGCAGCGTGACGAGGCCCGAGCTCGGGCGCGAACTGGTGGCTTTCCTTTCGGCCGATTGAGCAGGTTCCGGGTCCCGAAAAGGGCGGCAGCTGGGGGCTTGCCGCGCTGTGCGGATTGTGCGACCTTTCACAACAACAAAAACACGTTTTCGAGGATGGCTGAAAATGCACCGGGTCCACGCCCCAATTGCGCGCTCTTTCGCGGCACTTGCGCTGCTTCTTGGCAGCGCCGCACCCGCATTGGCGGCAGAAAATACCCCGATCGCTGCGGCCGAACCGGCCACTGTGGAAGCGGGGCTCAAGGCGGCGGGTCATAACGCGGTGCTTACCCGCGATGACAATGGCGATCCTCTAATCCGTGCCACGATCGGTGGCTGGGCGACGCAAGTGGTGTTCTACGACTGCAACGAAATCACCCATACCGCGTGCCAGTCGCTGCAATTCAACGCCAGCTTCATGCCCGAAAAACCGTTCGACGCGGCCGCTGCCGCCGCATTTGTGCGCGACAACCGGTTTGGCGCGGTGACCGTCGCCCCCGATCGCTCGATCAATGTAACCTGGGATGTGATCACCGGGCGCGGCATCGACCCTTCGGTGTTCGCGCTGGTGGTCAAAAGCTACCGCCTCGCGCTCGACACGATCGGCGCACAAGTGTTCTCCCCCGAACACGGCCCGCACCTCGCGAGCGCCGCGCGCTGATTAGCGGAACGGCGGCTCGTTGAACGCGCGCAATTTGCGCGAATGCAGTCGCGCGCCTTGCTGGCGCAACAGTTCGCATGTCGTCGTGCCGATCGCGAGGTGCGCGGCAATCGCTTCCTCGTAGAACCGGTTGGCCTGGCCCGGCAGCTTGATTTCGCCGTGCAAAGGCTTGTCCGACACGCACAGCAAAGTGCC
>CAITOD010000153.1 GCA_903893935.1 uncultured Sphingomonadales bacterium | reverse complement strand
GACAACCACGATATCGATGATGGCTTGCGCGCCGGGTTCCTGACGCTCGATCACTTGCTCGAATTGCCGTCGCTGGCCGACCAGTGGCATGCGATCGAGGCGCGCTTTCCCCACGCCCCGCGCGAACGCCTGTTGCGCGAACTGGTGCGCGGGCAGATCGGGCGGATGGTCAACGATGTGCTTGCCGAAACGCGCGCGCGGATTGCCGACAGCGGCGTAACGAGCGCCGATGAGGTGCGCGCAGCAGGGCGCGCGCTGTGCGGATTTTCCGAGGCAATGCGCACAGAGGAGCGAACGCTCAAGCAGTTCATGTACGAACGGCTTTATTATCATCCCGATCAGGTGGCGGCAGCCGCGGCGGCTTGTGACGTTATCGCCGGGCTGTTTGCAGCCTACGATCAGGACCCCGCCTGTCTGCCGGCGGCGTGGGCCGCGCGTTTGCCCGAAGAAAATCCGGCGCGTGCGCGCACGATTGCCGACTATATCGCCGGGATGACCGACCGGTTCGCGATCGAGCAGTTTTCGCGCCTGACCGGCCAGGTTCCCGAAGGTTTGCGCAATGTCTGAGGCGCAACACTTGCAGCTGCTGCTGGTCGGCGCCACCGGCCTCGTCGGCTCCGCGCTGATTGCCGCGACCGCGCAGCACCGCACGGTGCAACTGGCGGCACTTGCTCGCCGCGAAGCACCTTTGCCGCAGGGTGCGCGGCTCGAAATGCTTGTCGCCGATCCGGCCGAATGGTCTGCCGCGATTGCGCGCGCGCGGCCCGAGGCGCTGGTGATCGCGCTCGGCACGACAATGGCCAATGTCGGCGGTGACCGGCAGAAGTTCGTGGGCGTTGACCACGATCTCGTGCTGCAAGTCGCACGCGCCGCGCGCACGGCGGGGACGCGGCAGCTTGTCCTCGTGTCGTCGGTCGGGGCCGATCCCGCCTCGCGCAATTTCTACCTGTCGGTCAAAGGCAAGACCGAAACGGCGGTGCAGGCGCTCCATTTTCCGCGGCTCGACATTCTGCGCCCCGGGCTGTTGCGGGGTCGGCGCAGCGGCATGCCGCGTCGGCTCGAACGCATGGGCCAGATCGTGGCCCCGCTGGTCGATCCGCTCTTGCACGGTCGGATGGCGGCGTTTCGGTCGATCCATGCGCGCGATGTCGCACGCGCGATCGTGGCACTGGCGGGCCAGACGGGGCGCGGGCGGCATGTCCATGCGACGCCCGATCTGCTCCGCCTGGCGCACGGGGCCTGACCGCTCGAAAATCGCTTGCACCTTTGCGCCAACGCCGGGATCATCGCGCGCAAACCACAGACCGGGAGAGGTCATGCGCGAAACCAGCGATTTTCTGACGTTCGACGCGTTTTTTCGGCACTGGGCAGCCGAGCGCGGCGAGGCCATTGCGCACCAGGACGGCGAACGCACCACGACATTTGCCGAAATGGAGCTGCGATCGCGGCGGATCGCGGCCTATCTTGGCAAACTGGGCGTGGGCAAAGGCGATCGCATGGCGTGGATCGGCAAGAACGCCGATATCTATTTCCAGTTGTTCTATGCTGCTGCGCGGATCGGCGTGGTTATGGCACCGATCGGCTGGCGGCTCGCGCCGGCGGAAATGGCTTAAATTCTCAATGACACCGGTGCGCGGGTGGTGTTTGCGGGCGAGGGCTTCGGTGACGT